>CANHPI010000156.1 GCA_947462425.1 Bacteroidota bacterium | reverse complement strand
ACACTAAAAGTGCTAATCCCATAGCACCGCCTAAATAAAATGAATAGCGCCAATTTGTAATTACATCTCCCATAAAGCCAGCTACAACTGCGCCAAATACTCCTACAGTGGCCACTATCATGGTTCCATAACCACGTTTTTCTTTACTCATACTTTCGCTTACTAAAGTAATACCGGCACCTAATTCGCCAGCTAAACCAAAGCCAGAAATAAACCGTAGCACCATGTATGAATCTGTATTTTCAACCATGCCATTTAAAATATTAGCAACAGAATATACTAAAATAGAGCCGAACAAAACAGAGAGTCGTCCTTTTTTATCGCCTAATATTCCCCAAAAAACACCGCCAACAAGCATCCCAAACATTTGCCAGTTTAATAATAATTTACCGTATGTGGCATTTAATATTTTTAAGGTGGCTTCAGAAATGTGAGGGAATTGAAGTGGTAAAATCGTATTTAAACTGTCCGTTCGTTCAACACCAAATAGAAGCAAATCGTATATATCAACAAAGTAACCGAGTGCAGCAACAATAATTAATTTATTGAGATTTTTATTCTGTTGAATTTGCGACATAAAATGGAATTCTATTTTTTATTATAAGTATTCGACTACGCTCTTACTAAGCGAGGATTTTAAACGAATTTATCTCCCTTTTGAACTTTAACGTCGTTTACAAAATTCCTGATTTGTTGTTCATCTTGTTTCTTACAAACCATAAGAACGCCATCAGATTCTACAACAATATAATCCTCTAAACCTTGCAGAACTACCAATTTATCTTTTGGCACATGCACAATGCAATTATTGCAATCGTATTGAATAATATTTTTGCCAACTAAAGCATTGTTGCCTTTATCATGATTAATATGACCATATAACGAACCCCATGTTCCAAGGTCGCTCCAGCCAATTATAGAAGAACGCACATACACATTTTTAGCTTTTTCCATTAATGAGTAATCAATAGAGATGTTTTTGCAAACATTGTAAGCTTCTTTAATAAACTCTTTTTCTTTTGGGGTATTATAAAATTCTAAGCCTTCTTTAAAAACATTTGCTAATTCAGGATCATTTTGCTCTAGTGAATTTATAACGCTTTTAGTACTCCAAATAAAAATGCCCGAGTTCCATAAAAAATCGCCATTTTCCATAAAAAACTTCGCCATGTCATATTCCGGTTTTTCTGTAAACGTTTTTACTTTATACATGCGTTTATCTTTTTCAACAATTGGCGAATCAATAAATTGAATATAGCCATAACCAGTATCCGGACGAGATGGTTTTATACCGAGTGTAACTAAACAATCTTCATGTTTTGCTTTAGCGTAGCAAGATTTAATGGCTTTAACAAAAACATCTTCTTTGGTAATTAAATGATCGGCTGGCGCAACCACCGTAATAGCTTTTGGATTTAACTTATGAATTTTATAGGATGCATAAGCCACACAAGGAGCCGTATTCTTTCGTGAAGGCTCTGTTAAAATATTTTCTTTAGGCAAATCGGGGAGTTGTTCTGAAACTAATTGTTCGTAGCTCTCACTTGTTACAACGTAAATATTAGTTGCCGGGCAAAGTTCTTTAAAACGATCAAAAGTTTGTTGTATTAGGGTTCTACCAGTTCCTAAAATATCTAAAAATTGCTTTGGGTGCGCAGTGGTACTCATTGGCCAGAAACGCGTTCCAACACCACCTGCCATTATAATACAATATTGATTTTTCATAAATAGGTTTTGTTATTTTTAATTGCTAAAGGTTTATCCATAATATTAATTAGTTTTAGCCTTGCAGTAATAACAAATATTTAAAAGTGATTAAAGTTCTAATTTAAACATAAATATTAGAGTTGAAAAATTTAAATTTTTATTAAATTTTGATCCCGATAACCAAAACATCATCAATTTGTTCTGCATCCCCTTTCCATGAATTAAAAGCATTGGTTAAATTTTGTTTTTGAATTTCTATTGGATTTTCAACGTTTTCTAAGAGTAATTTTTGTAAATTGGTTATCATAAATTTTTTACCTTTTGGTCCTCCAAACTGATCAGCGTAACCATCACTAAATAAATATAAACAGTCGCCTTCATCTACTTGTATAATATGATTTTGATATGTTCTGTTTTCTTCTAATTCTAAGCCTCCAATTGGATATTTAGTAGCTTTAATAATATCTAATTGGTAACCTTTATTTTTCCTATAAATCCATAATGGACGGTTAGCACCCGCATATTGAATTTGATTTGAATTATTATTAAATGCACATAAAGTAATATCCATTCCATCTCTTCTTTCGAACTCCTGTGTATTTTGATTTAAGGCAATTTTAACACCTTTGTGGAGCTCTAATAAAATATCACTGGGTGAGGTTATTTTTTTTTCATTTACTATTTCGTTTAACAAAGTATTACCAACGATACTCATAAAAGCACCGGGTACACCATGACCTGTACAATCAACAGCAGCAATAAAACGAGTGTCTCCATTTTTAGCAAACCAATAAAAATCGCCACTTACAATATCTTTAGGCATGTATAGTATAAAACAATTTTTAAATAAATTATTAATTTCACTTAAACTCGGAAGTAAAGCTTCCTGTATGTTTTTTGCATATTTAATACTATCCATAATTTCAATATTATGGTGTTCAATTACTGTTTTCTGTTCAATAACTTCTTTGTTGATGATTTCAACTTTTTCTTTCTCTTCACGTAATTCAAGGGTTCTTTCATTAACCGTGTGCTCAAGTTTTTGCTTATCGGCAATTAATTTTTTAGTATGAATGAAATTATAAATCCAAATACCGCTTATGATAGTTATAATACAAATTGAGTAAAACCACCAAGTGCTGTACCAAGGAGGTGAAATTGTAAATTCATAGGCTACTGGTTCTTTATTCCATAATCCATCATTATTCATAGCTTTTAGCAAGAATGTGTAAGTGCCTGGTGGTAAAGAAGAGTAGGTAGCCTCTGTTCTGGAAGTGGGTGGAGTCCAATCATTATCAAGACCAACTAATTTGTATTGATACCTTACTTTTTCGGGAGCAGTTAAACTAATACCAATAAATTGAAACGTAATGTGGTTTTTGTTAAATGGAAGTTTAAGGTTTTTTGGAAGAAAACTTACCGAATCTATTCCGTTTGAAAATTTAGAAATATCTTCTTGCCCAAAAAATAATTTTACTTGATTGATATTTGTAATAGCTTCTTGTTTATTGATCTTGTCAAATGTTGGATCATATATTTCTAAACCATAAATAGTTCCAATTAAAATTTTACCATTTTTATCAATAGATGAGGAGTTAAAATTAGATTCTAAATTTAATAGGCCATCTTCTTTTCCAAAATGTTTTATATTAATTTTTGATTTATAGAAATCGGTTAAATCTAAAATATCAATTCCTGTGTTTGCTCCAATTAATAATCGATTTAACTTATCAGGTTGTAAAAAATTAATGAAGTTAGAGGTTAATCCATTTTTTTGAGAAATTTTTGTGAATTTATTATAATCGTAATTAAATAATCCTTCCTCTGTTCCAAACCATAAATTTTGATTTTTATCTTTTACAATGGTTAATATTCTTTTTTTAGTGAAATTATTTTTCTCTGAAAACATGGTAATATTATTGTTTTCATATTTAATCACACCATTTTCAGTGCCAATCCACAAGGCTCCATTTTTATCTTCGGTTAGGCAAAAAATGGGAAAAGGAATTTCTGATTGTTTTAGAGAGTTAATATTGAAAATATTTGTTATATCTCCATTTGTGTATTTGAATAGTCCATCATTTGTTCCAATCCAAATATTACTTTTACTATCCTGAAATAGAGATAAAATATATTTGTGCCTAAAATCGAATTCAGAAATTGTTTTAAATATCCCTTTTTCATAAATACATAATCCATCTCTAGTTCCTAAAAACATTCTTCCATCTTTTGTAGGTAAAATAGTTAGGATATCATTATCAGGGATAGCATTTATATTTGCTTTATTAAATTTGTGACTTGTTATTTGTATTCCCTCAATTATAGCAATTCCACTGTTTCTTAAAGCCACCCAATATGCTCCATTTTCAGCTTGTGCAGTTGCATTGATGTAGTTATCGGTTAATCCGTTTTTTGTTGTATAAGAAGTAAATTGCTCCCCTAAAAATTTATATACACCTGAGCCATCTGTTCCTAACCATATATTATTTTCTCTATCCTCAAATAGGCACATGATGGAGCTATTTGTAAGTCCATTTAATGGATTAAACTGTTTTAAAACTTTATTTGAAAAACGATATAATCCAATATCGGCTGTCCCATACCATTCTTCATTTTTTGAACTGTTTAGCATACTTCTAAATGCTACATTAAATTGAAGTGGAATATAATCGCAATTTCTAATTTTATTGTTAGGGTTAATTATATTTACTCCGGTAACTGTGCCAATTAATACTTCTTTTTCTTTATTTTCTTCAAATGAAAAAACTAAATTTTGTTGCAAACCGTTACTTTTATTGTAATGTGTAAATGATTCATTTTTAGGATTATAACAAATAGCGCCGTTATTTATTGTTCCGAACCATATTCTTTTTTGGGAGTCTATAAAGATTGAAAATACCGCAGCTGTGTTCAATATTTTATCAAAAGTAAAACGTCTTATTTTTTCATTTTGTAAAATATAAACGCCTTCTTGAGTGCCAATCCATGTTTTGTCACCATCTTGCAAAAGTTTAAAAATCCAACTATTTTTTAAGCCTTGTTTTTCGTTGTAATTTTTAAAAGTAAGACCATTAAATACACTAACGCCTTTACTAGTTCCAAAAACCATTTCATTTTTATTGTTTTCAATTATTGAAAATACAGCATTATTAATCAAACCTTCGTTATCTGAAATTGAGGTAAATTTATTACCATCAAATTTCCCAACACCACCGCTGTTTGTTCCAAACCACATGTTTCCTCTGTGATCTTGAAAAATTGATAGAACTTGTGATTGTGGTAATCCTTGTTCTGTATTATAATTTTTGAAATTATAAGTTTGTGAAAAAACTGAATTGACTATTGTAAATAACAATAGAATAATAAAATGATATGTTTTTTTTAGTGACATTTTAGCAAATCAAATATAATAAAAACCCATCAGATAGATAGCCAGTAGCTTTTAAAATATACTAAAGATCTTTACTTAGTAACCGATAATTTTATGTTACTTTCAGAGCCATTTAGGCTTATTTTAATATAATATAAACCAGCACTTAGGTCGTTAATTTGCCAGGATTTTTTTTGAATATCCGTATTTTGCTGTGTTGCCGGTAAAAGCATTTTCACAGATTTTCCAAGCATATCAAATAATTCGATTTGTACGATAGAATTTGTTTTTAAAGTATATTCTAATGAAAATTTTTGATTAGCTGGATTTGGGAACAATTTGATTTTGCTCTCTAATACACTTTGATCATTTGAAATACCTGTTACAAAATTGGCTATCGGATTAATATATATTGAATCAACAGTGAAATTTAATCCATTAAGTTGGTTTGCACCAGAAGTTAACACATAATGATAAGTCAAATTTGTATCAAGACCAGGGATATCAACAAACACAAAATAATCATCTGTTCCTGTTAGTGGTAAATTTTCAAGAGTATAGGCGCCAGTTGAATCTGTAGTTGTTTGCACAAACATTTGTCCGCCAGGATTTTTTCCACCTTTTACAATAATACCACCAATTGGATTTCCAGGACTCATCGGTTTTGATTCGTTACTCATTCTTGCTCCAAAGCCGTCTGCTTCTGTAATTGTCCCTGTAATAACGCCTGTTCCAAGGGCAATTGGTTCCAGCCCCCTTAAATTTATATTTTGTGAGGTGTTAATTGTGCAGCCGTGATTTATAACACCAGCACCTTGCCAGCTAATAGAATTAGGCGCATACGTAACTTGAATATTGGTAGCTGTTGGCATAGCTCTTAAAACGTATAAGCCACTATCAATATTGTTAAATGTGTATGTTCCTCCAATTGGTGTGATGGTTAATGAATCCCACTGACTAAGATTAGCTGTATATTTGTATATAATTATATCTCCTCCAGTTGCTCCAGCTGTACTAGTTATAATGCCTGAAATATTTTTTGAGGAAATAATATTTACTGTCAGAGATGAGGTATTTAAGCATCCGTTTCCATCTTCGCCAGTAACATCGTATGAAGTTGAAAGCGTTGGCGTAACACTAATTGAATTTGTGGTTGCTCCCGAATTCCATGTATATGAAACTGCACCAGAAGCGTTTAAAAGTGACGAAGATCCCTTGCAAATATTAGTGTTACCATTTATTGAAATGATAGGTAACGCATTAACGCTAATATTTTGATTGATCGAATTTGTGCAGCCATTTAGTCCAATTCCAGTAATTGTATAAGTGGTTGTAATTGTTGGAGAAACTGAAACACTGGTCGTGGTTTGTCCTCCGGGTGCCCATGAATAGGTATTTGCGCCAGATGCAGTCATAGTCAATGCAGTGCCTGCACAAATTACTGATGAAGAGGCAGTCACAGAGATAGACGGTATTGTTATGTCTTGAAAAACATTCACAAAAGTATTTGTAGTGCATCCATTTGTTAAATCAGTTACTACTAAAGTATATGTACCTGATTGATT
>CANHPI010000155.1 GCA_947462425.1 Bacteroidota bacterium | reverse complement strand
TTTTAAAGAAACTAGTTTAATAAAAAATCCCACAGAATAATTTTTGTGGGATTTTTTCTTTTATTACTTAATATGTTGCTAGTCATTCAACTTCAACACCGCCATAAAGGCACTTTGCGGAATTTCTACATTACCAACCGACTTCATTCTTTTTTTACCTTCTTTTTGTTTTTCTAACAACTTACGTTTACGACTAATGTCACCTCCGTAACACTTAGCTGTTACGTCTTTTCGAATAGCGCTAATTGTTTCGCGCGAAATAATTTTCGCGCCAATAGCCGCTTGAATAGGAATTTCGAACTGTTGTTTTGGAATTAACTCTTTTAATTTTTCACAAATCTTTTTACCAAACTGGTACGAATTACTTCTGTGAATTAAACACGACAATGCATCCACAATTTCACCTTTTAATAAAATATCTAATTTTACCAAATCTGCCTCTCTCATACCTATTGGATGGTAATCAAACGAAGCATATCCTTTTGAAATTGATTTTAATCTATCAAAAAAGTCAAATACAACTTCTCCTAATGGCATTTCAAAAACCAACTCTACCCTATCTGCTGTTAAATAATTTTGTGTTACAATTTGTCCTCGTTTTTCAATACACAAGCTCATTACAGGTCCAATAAATTCTGATTTGGTTATAATATTAGCTTTTATATATGGCTCTTCTATATAATTAATTCTTCCTGGATCAGGCAAATCACTAGGGTTATTAACCTTTACCACTTCTCCGTTAGTTTGATAAGCAATGTACGAAACGTTAGGAACGGTTGTAATAACAGTCATTTTAAATTCGCGCTCTAAACGCTCCTGAACAATTTCCATGTGCAACATTCCTAAAAATCCGCAACGGAACCCAAAACCTAACGCTAAAGATGATTCAGGTTCCCAGGTTAAAGACGCATCATTTAATTGAAGTTTCTCCATGCTATAACGTAATTCTTCGTAATCTTCCGTATCTACTGGATAAATCCCTGCAAACACCATTGGTTTAACTTCTTCAAAACCATGTATACCCTCTAAACAAGGATTAACAACACTTGTTAAAGTATCTCCAACTTTTACTTCTTTAGCATCTTTAATTCCCGAAATAATATAACCTACATCTCCCGTTTTTACAACATCACGCGCTTCTGGTTTTAATCTCAATACACCAATTTCATCGGCATTATATTCCATTCCTGTGTTAAAGAATTTTACCTTTTCTCCTTTTTTAATGCTTCCATTATAAATACGGAAATAAGCAATAATTCCTCTAAAAGAGTTAAATACAGAATCAAAAATTAAAGCCTGTAACGGTGCGCTCTCATCTCCACTTGGTGGTGGTATTCGATTTACAATTTCTTCTAAAATTTCATAAACGCCTGTTCCTGTTTTACCAGAAGCCGTCATAATTTCATCTCTATCACATCCTAATAAATCTACTATTTGATCTTTTACCATTTCTGGCTCTGCGCTTGGCAAATCAATTTTATTTAAAATAGGAATGATTTTTAGGTTGTGCTCAAGAGCTAAATACAAATTAGAAATTGTTTGTGCTTGTATACCTTGCGCAGCATCTACAATTAACAAAGCGCCTTCACACGCTGCAATAGAACGAGAAACCTCATAACTAAAATCTACGTGGCCCGGCGTATCTATAAGGTTTAAAATCCATTTTTCACCTTTGTACTCATAGTCCATTTGAATGGCATGACTTTTAATAGTAATGCCACGCTCTTTTTCCAAATCCATATCATCTAATACCTGCGCCTGCATATCTCTTTTAGAGACTGTATTAGTATATTCCAACAACCTATCTGCTAAAGTAGATTTACCGTGATCAATATGGGCAATAATGCAAAAATTACGTATGTTTTTCATTTATAATAATAGTAAGTTTGTAAAGGTACGTTATTGAAAGCAATAATTAAAAAAGCCTTAAAAAAATGATTAAATTTCTTTTCTCATTCGGGCAACAGGAATATCTAATTGTTCGCGGTATTTTGCAACTGTTCTGCGAGCAATATTGTATTTTTTTTCTTTCAAAATTTCGCAAAGAGCATCGTCGGTTAACGGTTTCTTTTTATCTTCATTAGAAATACACTCTTGTAATATTTTTTTTACCTCTCGAGTACTCACTTCCTCCCCACCCTCAGTACTTAATGATTCGGAAAAAAATGTTTTCAATAAAAAAGTACCATAAGGCGTTTGAACATATTTGCTATTTGCAACCCTTGACACAGTTGAAATATCTAAATTAACCTTGTCCGCAATATCTTTTAATATCATTGGTTTTAATTTTGATTCATCGCCACTTGCAAAATAATCGTGTTGATATTCCATAATACAATGCATAGAAACCAACATGGTTTGATGACGTTGTTGCAAAGCATCAATAAACCATTGAGCAGATTCGATTTTACCTTTTACAAAGGAGCTAGCTTCTTTTATTGATTTTTCTTTTGCACGAGAATACTCTTTTAGCATCTCAATATAATCTTTACTGATTTTTAGTTCTGGCAAGTTACGTTGATTAATGCTTAATTCAGGAATGCCATCGTTAACAGTGATGTTAAAATCCGGAACAACTTCCGACATTTGTCCTTTATTGTCACCTTCAGACCCACCTGGGCGTGGGTTTAAATGGGTTATTTCAGAAATTATGTCTTTTAAATCCTCTTCTTCAATGTTTAATTTTCGAATGATTTTATCGTAATGTTTTTTAGAAAACTCATCCATCATTGTTTTTACAACTTCAATGGCTAAATGTGTTTCTTTAGCTTTAATTGGTTTTCGTTCGAGTTGAATTAATAAACACTCTTGCAGTGTTCTTGCGCCAACACCGGCGGGATCAAACTCTTGAATGGTTTTTAAAACAAATTCTAATTCTTCTTTGGTGGTTTGTGTGTTTTGAGAAAAGGCTAAATCGTCTACAATTAATTCTAAATCTCTTCTTATATAACCATCCTCATCAATACAACCAATTAAATATAACCCTATTGAAAATTGTATTTCTGTTAAGTCTCGAAGCCCTAATTGTTCTTCTAATTGCGAATGAAAATCGGGTCCCTCAACAACAACAGATTGAAACACTTCATCATCAGCGCTTCTGTTAGAAATTTCATATTTATACGCATCCAAATCACCAGCATCCATATAATCTTCTAATTCATAGCCATCGTCAATTTTATCAACTTCCTTTTCTTCAAAATCACTAAGCTCTTCACCATCTGAACTATCAACTTCATCATATTCATTTTCAATCTCGTCGTTTTCCAAATCATTGTTATCTTCTTCAAGCGCTGGGTTTATTTCCAACTCCTCTTTTATTCGCTGTTCTAATGCAACTGTGGGCAATTGCAACAATTTCATTAGTTGAATTTGTTGAGGCGAAAGTTTTTGTAATAATTTTAAATGCTGCGATTGCTTAAGTGCCATAATACTTTAACAAATATACAAAAGTGACACGAATAATTTTCGAGTGACAAATAATTCCAATAAAATTATTTTTTAATAATTATAGTAAGGAGCAATCATTGCATATACAACTACACCTGTAATTGTTACATATAACCAGATAGGATAACTAAAACGTGTTATTTTTTTATGTTTTACTCGATCATCCTTTAGTGCATAATAAAATGATAAAAGTATCATTGGTAAAACGATGACCGCTAAAAAAATATGGCTTAACAAAATCACTAAATAAATTGATCTGATTCCGGAAACTGCTGCTAATTCAGTTTGTTCAAGTATTTCATTATGATTACTATCTCCAAATTTAGTATCCGGAATAAAATAATGGGCTGTTACGTATGAGATTAAAAATAATGAGGATAATAAGAAAGCGGTTAAATTTAATTTCTTGTGCAGGTCAATTTTTCTTTTTTTAATGGCCAATAAAGACGCTATCAATAATAAACTACAAGACCCATTTAATACTGCATTTAACATTGGTAATTTATAAATAAATTTAGGAAATGTATTAGGAACAGGAATTAATTTTTGATTTAAAACCACTACCACAATGCAAATTAATGCGCTGACTGCCAATACAATTTTAAATACTGTTTTATCGTTTTGTTTATTAAGTAATGACTGAGTTTTCATAAAATTTTATGTAGTTTTTTTGGGGTTTAATGCTATTAGTTTATAGCATTTATATATTTATGTTGATATACCTATTTATTTAATTTTTGTAAAGATAGTGTTTTCAAAAAATTTAGCATACTTCAAAATCTATTTTTTAGAAAACATCCTTATGTAAATTTTGCTTTGTTATTCTTAATTTAATTTGATTAGCATTAGTGGTGAAATTTTTAACAATTAGTAAAAAAAACAGTTATACATAATTAAACCATAATAATTAAGATATGTTTATATTATTTACTAAATTAGTTTGAAATATAAACCACTTTTAACTTTGAGAAAAGCGCTAATTCTGTATTATATATAGCTACTGCATTTATGAGTTGCTGTATTTCTTTTAAACGTATTGAGACTTCAAAAACAGGTCATTCTGATAAAATAGTAAACTACGTTGCTCATTTATATTACTGTTCATTAAATTTTGAAGGTAAAATCACAACTGAAAATGATTATAGATTGGTGTTGGTTTAGTATTTAAAAAAGTCTTTAAAAGAAATGGTTTTTTTGTGTAATTAAATTTTTTTATTAGTTTTGTTTGTAACAAATAACCTTCATAAAAATCATAACCATGAAAAAAATTTATTCTTTAATCACAGCTGTTTTAATTACAACTGTTTCTTTTGGTCAAGCTCCAGCGCAAGGAGGATTGAGTTATCCAAATAAAAAATACACAACCACAAGGTCAATTGACAGAAGCACTTTAAAAGCAGCAAAAAACAATAAAAACGCCAAGTCCTCAGCTATTGGAAATGCAGGTTGGTTTAACTACGGAACCGCAATTGAAGCTTTAACAGGAGCTACGAGTGATTTAAATTCAAATTATTTATTTCCTGATTCTATGGCATATGGGGATTTTGGAGGTACTTTTGCTCCAACATGGATTCATAATTTGGCCGAATTAGTGGACTTTAGATCTCCTGCATTTAGTGGAGATCCATCTACATCATGGGTTGCTGCAAATCCCACAGCCCCTTTTAAAATTGACTCTATGTCTATTGTATATTCATATACAAGAAATCATCCAGACCCTACTGTAGTTGATACTTTAATTGTAACCGTTTATAATAATCAAACAGCGGCTAACCTAACTAATAGTGGTTTTATTGGAACTACAGCAGCAAATTATGCAACAGATACTCTTACTTTTAAACGTATAGGATATAACCAGGCAGGCAACTTTATTGCTGCTCCAACAGCAACTACAGGTACACAAGTAGCCCCGAATGGACAATACAAATTTAAGGTATTATTAACAGTAGCAGATACTGCGGCTGCTTTTTATAATGAAAAAGCTTTTGCATTACCTATTCCTTTTAATAGTGTTGGTGGTAAATTAGTAGTTGGTAACGTGGTCTTTAAACCAGGATATACTTATACTTTAACTCAACAAATTGATGCAACAGCAAATACTTTTTTCTTTACATCTTTAGAAGAACAAGGGGCTGGAACCTTTCCTACTTATCTTGATTGTAATTTTGGTTCTGCTGCATGTGATTATAATTGCTCTTATATTGTACCTCAAGATGTTCGTTATAACATGGCAGGAAGCTGGAATTACCGTTTTATACCATCATTTGCTTACGGAAATACATACGGATTTGAGCATCATTTAATTTCTTTTCACTTAACTGATGATGTGACTACAGGTATAAATAATATAGCTCAAAACACTTATGGTTTAACTCAAAATATGCCAAACCCGTTTACAAAAGAATCTATTGTACGATTTAACTTGGAAAAAGAAGTTAGAACTGCTGTATTTACTGTTACTGACGTTATGGGGCGCATAATTACTTCTGAAAAGGTTGCTACAACAACTGGTTCTCATACAGTAAAATTAGGTACTTATGCTGCCGGCGTTTATTACTATTCTTTAAACATTGATGGTAACATTACAACTAAAAAAATGATCGTAGAATAATTTATTCTCAATAAAACTAAAAAACCGCTTCATATAAATGAAGCGGTTTTTTTATGCCTAATTTGTTTTTTATTATATCACACGATCTACTGTGAGAAACTGTCAAACTAATCTACGTCTAACGGTTTTATAATTAACCCTGATATTTTTTCGAACACAACAATAGCCTCGTCAACACTTTTAATGTTTTCGATGGTGAGCCACAATTTACTGTTTTGCTCCTTTAAATTAGTTTGTTTAGGTGTTTTTTGCGCATAAGAAAGAACCGCTTTAAACATTGGCGAATTATAATATTCGCTGTCTTGCTTACTTAAAAAGTACGCTAGCATTTTATTATTTTTCAAGGTAATTTTTTCGAAGCCTAACTTCATGGCAGCCCAACGCATACGAACTACATTAATAAGTTCTGATACTTCAACCGGTAAAGGACCAAAACGATCTCTTAAATTATTTTCAAACGTAAGTAGTTCTTCTGTTTTTGTAAAATTATCTAATTCTCTATACAACAGTAAACGCTCGGTTAAATTACTCACGTAAGTATCGGGAATTAATAATTGCAAATCGGTATCAACTACCGTATCCTTTACAAAC
>CANHPI010000154.1 GCA_947462425.1 Bacteroidota bacterium | reverse complement strand
TAACCTCTGCTCAATTCAATAACTGTAATTTCAGGCCAAATACCTAAACGCCCCGGATATCCTAAAAATCCTAAGCCTCTATTAACATACAAATATTGATCGTCTTGTTTATACAATCCCGCCCAATATTTATAAATATATTGAGATGGGCTCCATCTAAAACCTGGTATTTCAATTCCAAATTGCATACCGTGAGTATGTCCACTTAATGTCAAATCAATATCTTTATATTTTATTTCCTTACTTACCTGCATATCCCAATGAGATGGATCGTGGGATAATAATATTTTAAAAGGATAATCTTCGGTTCCAGCATGTGCGTTATCTAATTTGCCATATTTAGGAAAATTAAGATTACCACCCCAGTTTTCAATACCTAAAATGGCAATTTTTTGCCCATCTTTTTCAATAGACACATGTTCATTCATTAATAAACGCCATCCAGAATTAAAATGAACATCTTTTAAATCATTTAAGTTTTGAACTTTAGCCTCTTCATTTTCCCAAATCTTATAATCGCCATAATCATGGTTTCCTAAGCAAGAGTATACACCATATGGCGCTTTTAAGGATTTGTAAGTTTCTAAATGAATAGTTGTCTCTGAAGATTCATTATTTACCAAATCTCCGGTAAAAAAAATAGCATCCGGTTTATGATCTAATACCATATTAAATGCCTTAATGAGTGGTTCTGCACTCATAAAACTACCGCAGTGAATATCTGATAATTGAACAATTTTAAAGCCTTCAAAAGCTTCAGGTAAATTTGAAGATGTAACTTTAACTTTATGAACTCTAAATTTATAGGCTCCTCTAACCATACCATAAAGAAAAGAAACAGCAGGTATTACCGTAAACGTAAGTGCCAAGTAACTTAAAAACTTTAAACGATCAATTTGATTAGAATTATCTTCTATAGATAATATTGTTTTTTTTTGAAAGAAAGTTGCAATCCATCTAAATAATCGAATAACATCATCAATTAATAAAAAGGTTGAGCCAATTAATTTACAGATGAATAAAATTAAGGCAACCGATGAAATAAATCTTAGAAAACTATTCCATTCTGGTGGAGGATAAAACATGGCCACCGAACTAATTAATAAGTTAATACTTGCTAGTGAATAGGCTATCCAAAAAATTATTTTTCGTTTTTGAGGAGTATAATCAACGCTGATGGTTTTAAGTGCTTGTAAGAAATAAATTTCGACGCATGCAATTAAAATAAAAAATAACAGAAATCGGATGAACATGGCGGATTATGATATAAGTTTCAAATGTAATTGATTAATATCATTTTGTAATGTTTGGATATGTTATATTTTTCTAAAATCTCAAATTTATTGTCTTTTTAGGATAGGTGGAAAGTTCTTTGGTTATATTGATTTTTATATTTAGTTAATCTATAGATAATTGTTAATTACTAGCAAAAATGTTAATCTTTTTTAGATGAACGGAAAACCAAACTTCAATCTATATATTACATTTGGCGCATAAATTTTAATCTAAAATAAGTTTTATGAATAAAGAAGTATATATCGTATCGGCTGTTAGAACTCCATTAGGTTCTTTTGGAGGAACATTAGCCGGGATTTCAGCTACTAAACTTGGTGCAGCTGCAATTAAAGGTGCATTAGACAAAATCAAACTTGATCCTACCTTAGTAAACGAAGTGTTTATGGGTTCAGTATTACAAGCTAATTTAGGACAAGCTCCAGCTCGCCAGGCAGCAAAGTTTGCAGGTTTACCTGATAGTGTTGCTTGTACTACCGTTAATAAAGTGTGTGCAAGTGGTATGAAATCAATTGCATTAGCAGCGCAAGCTATTATGCTAGGAGATGCTGATATTGTGGTTGCTGGTGGTATGGAAAATATGAGTCAGGTGCCATTTTATCTTGAGAATAATCGTTGGGGTGCAAAATATGGTAATGGGGTAGTGGTTGATGGTTTAGCTAAAGATGGTTTAACGGATGTATACGGAAATGTACCCATGGGAAATTGTGCAGATTTGTGTGCTAATGAACATAAATTTACCAGAGAAGAACAAGATGCCTTTGCAATTGAATCATATAAACGATCTGCAGCAGCTTGGGCAGCAGGTAAATTTAAAGAAGAAATTGTACCAGTTGAAATTGTTACCAAAAAAGGCACAACATTATTTTCTGAAGATGAAGAATATAAAAATGTAAATTTTGAAAAAATACCGGGTTTAAAAGCAGTGTTTTCTAAAGATGGTACTGTTACTGCAGCTAATGCATCAACTATGAATGATGGAGCAGCTGCGTTGGTTTTAATGAGTAAAGAAAAAGCAGAGGCTTTAGGTTTAAAACCTTTGGCTAAAATAAGAGGCTTCGCAGATGCAGCTCAAGCACCCGAGTGGTTTACAACAACACCTTCTATTGCATTACCAAAAGCTGCAGAAAAGGCAGGGTTAAAAGTTAGCGATATTGATTATTTTGAATTAAATGAAGCTTTTGCTGTTGTTGGATTAGTTAACATGAAATTAATGAATTTAGATTCTTCAAAAGTAAATGTAAATGGCGGTGCCGTTTCTTTAGGACACCCATTAGGTTGTTCTGGAGCTCGTGTAATAGTTACCTTAATTAATGTTTTAAAACAAAATAATGCTAAAATTGGTGGCGCAGCTATTTGCAATGGTGGCGGTGGTGCTAGCGCATTGGTTATTGAAAATATGTAATCATTGTTTGATTAAGAAAACACTCAAACATTAGTTGTGTTTGGGTGTTTTTTTTTGAGATATACATTTTACAATGACTAAATAGTATTGCCTTTTTGAGGTGTATTTTTATATATTATGTTTGTGATTGTATTGTAATTTTGATATCTATTTTTTAAATAATAAAATATTTTAATGATTCATTAAACTTAGCATCAATTATGATAAAATTTTATTTAATAGATTTGCATAATCTTTTGCGCAATTTTCTCTAGAATATTTATCGATTGAAGTTGAATTTATAAAAAGCTGATTGGTTTTATATTTTTGATATAACTCTACAACAGCTTTTTTTGTTCCTTCGTAATCATCAAAATGAACCATAGTTCCTGCATGTGTATTTTTTAATATCGCAGCTGCATCTGCATCTGGTAAACCAATTCCAAAAATAGGTCGTTTAGCGGCTAAGTATTCAAATAATTTACCGGATAAAACTCCAGCGTTATTTGGCGTATTATTTAGTGCTAATAATAAAACGGGCGATTGCGCCATCAATTTTACAACATCGCTGTGGGGTAAATAATCTGTTTTTTGAGAATTATCTAAAATTCCATTTTGCTTTAAACTTTCAAAGGCAATCGCATCTGTTTTTCCAGTAAACTTTATTACCAAATCTCTTTTTAAATCTGGATTTTCTTTACATAACTCACCTAATACTTTCCAAAGCGTATAAGGGTTTCTGTCTTTATTTAAAGCACCGATATGATGAAATAAAAAACCTTCTAGCATAGGAGAATCAACCCCGATAGCTATCGGGGTAAAATCATCAGTATCAAAACCGTTAGTAATCACATCTACTTTTCGGTTACCTAATTTCTCCAAATCTTTGCCGCAAGATGGACTAATGGTTACTACTTTATCGGCATGAGTTAAAACCTGATGCTCTAATTTTTTATGTTTATTATCTGCAAACGATGATAATTTTAATTGGCTGTAAAAATCTATTTGAGTCCACGGATCTCTAAAATCAGCTATCCAAGGTAAATTAAATTTTTGCTTTAGTCCCATGGCAATAAGGTGCATACTATGTGGTGGCCCTGTACTAATAATAGCATCAATCTTATTTTTTATAATATAATCAGACAAATAAGAAATAGAAGGTTTAATCCAAAACTTACGAGCATCAGGAATAAAAAAATTACCACGCACCCAAATCATAGCAGATTGCATTAATGTATTTTCTTTTCCTTCAGATAAAAAACCTTGATTTACTGTTTCTGTTTTTTTCTTCCGCATAATCTTACGATAGATATCGTATGGCTCCGTAATTTGAGTTTTTAAAACTGTTAAATCATTTGGAATATCTTTTAAAAGTGTTTCATCATTAATAGGAAAATCAGGATTAGAAGGCGTATAAATAATAGGTTCCCAACCAAACTGTCTGAAATATTTACTAAACTTAAGCCAACGCTGAACACCTGCCCCACCAGTTGGTGGCCAATAATAAGTAATGATGAGAACTTTTTTCACAATTTAATTTTTACTCTTAATTAATGTAGATTTTATCATATCAAATATTTCAGGAGATAATCTAAATTGATAAATAAAACCAATATAAACCAATGAAACAATTGAACCTTTGATTAATAAATTGGCAATTGCATTTAAACTTAAATCCGGAAATATATATCCTATAAATGTGCAGGTAAAAATAAGCAGCAAAATTATAAATGATTTGATTGAATAAGGTTGAAACTTAAATTTGTAATAAATAAAACTAAATTTAGAAAAATTATAAATTAAAGATCCTGAAGCTGAAGCTATAGCTGCTCCATAAATGCCGTAGATAGGAATTAAAATGATATTTAACAGTACTGTTATAAATAAGGTTCCAACCAATAAAACGGTTCCTAATACATAATGTTTTGAATAAAAGATGATGGCAGAATTTATGCCTGTTGATATATTAATTAGTGCTGCAATACTTACTATATAAACTACATTTAAACATTGTAAATATAAATTTGGTAAATGACCAATTTGATAAACGTATTGCGTACACGTATTAATTCCTATAAATAATAAACCACCTATAATTAATAAATACTTGACAGAGTCTTTATATATTTTTTCAATTTCAGTAAAATTTTCTTTTGCAAAATTGTCGGCTATTTTTGTATGACTAATACGCTCTAATGCTCCTAGTGGAACTTCAATAAAAGAAGCTATAAATATAGCAGTGGTATAAACTGCTACCAACTCTAAAGAATTGGTTCCTAAAAACAACACATCTATTTTTCGCAAAGCAATAGAAGCAAATGAAGCAAGACATAACAATAAACCAAATTTCATCATTTTTTTTAAGGAATGTTCTCTTAAAATATTTACGTTTGGTTTAAAAGAAATTGAATCGACAAACAAAATATATCCAACAATAACAATCAATTCAATAGCATATAACCCAATAAATAAATACACATAATAATCTAAAGAAATCCATTTATTGAAGTACATCACAGTAATAACGATAGTTCCAAGTCTTAAACAAATGTCATTTAAAAAAGACGGAATGGTAGATTTAAATAACGCCTGACAATAAGCAGTAGTAATAGTTATAGCAGAAACAATAAAAGTAAAAGGAATAATAAAACTAAAATACTGAACAAATAAACTTGCTTTATCTATATAATGACTAGTAATTGTGGGTTTAAAAATCAATAAGCTAATAGCTGATAAAATAAATCCCACAAAAAACACCAGTAGTATAATTCCAGCAAAACCATTATGTTTTTGATCTTTATCTTTAAAAAAAGGGAAAAACTTAACGATGATGTTTGGTAAGCCTAATGGAACTGCTAATCCGATGATATACGCAAAATCATACAATAAACGCGTTAAGCCTAGCTCTTCGGGAGTTAATAATTTAGGTTGAATGAAAATAATATTGATAGCACCTATCAATATACCTATATAGGTAATAATGGTATTTTTTATGCCTTGTCGTTTTATAACTCCCACTCTATATTAATTTATTGACAGCTAATAGCAATTTTTCTTTTCTATTTTCAAAAGTATAATTCAGAACTATTCTTTGTCTCGCTTTTTTCCCAAGTTTATCTAATTCAAAATTATTTAAAGCGGTATTCATTAATTCATAAAGTTCGTTAATGTTTTTATGTTTTAAAATATATCCGCAATCCGAAACAATATCTGACATTCCACCAACATTTGAAACGATAGGCACACATTCACATAACATCCCTTCTGATAGGGCATTAGGGAAACCTTCTGACAAAGAGAGTTGCATATAAAATTGCATTTTGCTTAAAAATAGTCTTAGTTCATTGTTAGGAATTTTATCTAATAACTTTATATTTGAAGGTGTTGGTTTATCAATGCCCAATCCTCCAATAATATAAAATGTACACTGAGGAAATTTAGGGGCGATTTCAAATATCAAATCAATACCTTTTAAATTAAATCCAAATCGCGAATCTAATCCAGCGCCTATGGTTACAAAACTGTTTTTTTCTTTCTCTGTATCGCAAAACCATTTTTGAGAATCATAACCATTATAAATCACTTGATAAGGTGTTTTAATATTTGGGATAAAAAAATGATAGCCTTGTTTCTTAAAATCATTTGATTGATAAGTATAATTATATTCTACCAAGGTTTGATGTACTGGTAAAATTAGGTGACATGATTTAAATGAAAATGCTGTCGTTTTTGCTAAAAGTTTATTATTAAAATTACCATAACCAATGGAAGGGAAAGAAACGCAATCGGTTCCTCCTGCTACTATAATAGATTTTTTGAAGAAAATTTTTGAAAATAAAATTGGTAAAAAAGAATGATGTCCAGCAAATTGACAAATAACTAATTGTGCATTAATAATATTTGAAATAATAAAAACGATTTGATTAAAAAACAAAGAAAGGTATTTCTTCTTGTTGCTTGTATCAAAGAAAAAATC
>CANHPI010000153.1 GCA_947462425.1 Bacteroidota bacterium | reverse complement strand
AGAAGACGAACAAGAAGAATTGATAGAAAATACACTTTGTGTTAAATGTTGGTCGTGGATGAATACTAAATCGGCCAATAAAAAGAATGAAAACAAAGTAACAGAATCGACTCAATGTAATGGAATAACTAAAGCTGGACACAGATGTAAAAGGAAAACATTAAATGCTAGCGGTTATTGTTATAGCCACGAAGCACAATTGAATGGTGATGATTCGAAAAACAAAACTGAGGAAAATTGTAGTAAACCAACTTACAGTGGTTCCACTTCCACTCAATGCACTGGAACTACTAAAAAAGGAAGTAGATGCAGGAGAATGACTTCAAGTTCTAACGGAAGATGCTATCAACATTAGTTTTTAAAAACCAAAGAATAATGTTTTTATCAATTAATAATTAAAAGGTAGAAAAAACACTTGATAAAGGTAAAATGGATTTTGGGGGTGGTAAAATTTGCAGATGCTATTTTCTAAGGAATTATTAATTAGCATTGCTATGCTTACAAGAAATTAATCCG
Organism: Bacteroidota bacterium; assembly: GCA_947462425.1. The sequence goes on along the minus strand of CANHPI010000153.1, from coordinate 6,154 downwards.
CTTTTTTTTTATAATTGTTTTAGTGTCATTAATAAATATGTTTGTAAGGAATAAATTTCTACAACGTACCTAAATTGGAGTAAATATAGGAAGGTTTTGACTACAAACTTTTTAATATAATGAAATTAAAAGTAAGATGAAAGAAGTAGAAAATTAGAAAGAATTAATAAAATGAAACATGTAAGTCGTCCTTTGAAATTTATCTTTCTGATGGTTACTATGATATTTTTCGTTGCTTGTATCAACAGAAATGACAAACAAGAAAGTGGTGCAGAAAAACATGTATATAGAAGTCAACAATTGTCCCAGGAAGATTCGGTACTAATTCTAAAAACTCAAATTTATGAAAATATAAAATCACCAAATCTATATGAATGTTCAGGAAAAAGAAAAGGTGATTGGACAATACTTTTTGATAATAATTGGAAAAAAACAAATGATTTAAAAGAATTTACATATTACCGTAAGCTCACTTACAAAAATGGACTTCCAATCGGGACAGTAACTGACCATTTTTTATATGGCAATAAGCAATGGGAAGGAAGTATTACATCAGACACAATTAAAGATATAATTAACGGAAATAGTATTTGGTATTACTCAGATGGGAAAGTTAAGCAGCGAAACTTTTATAATAACGGAATTAAGGCAGGAATTGAAATTGATTACAATAGCAATGGTAATATTGTTGCTAAACGACATTACTCAAAGGGAGTTCTACATGGACAATTGACAAATTTATATGATAATGGAAAAATCAAATCACTATATAACTACAACTATGGCAATCTAAATGGGCCGCAAGTTGAATATTCAGCAGAAAAAAAAATTCTTAGTAAAGAAAATTACTCTAATGGGACTTTATCGGGATTTTATGCAAAATACTTCGATAATGGAAAGCCAGAACAATTAGGAAATTTTTACGAAGGTAATAAAACAGGAACGTGGTATTACTACGATTATGATGGTGATTATAAACAAACTCAATTCATTCAAGTAAGGGTTGGTGCAATTTGCAATGATGGATGGGAAAGTAGTGCAACAGGAAGAGGAGCATGCTCACATCATGGCGGGGTTAATTATTGGCTTGTTGACACAAAAGAAATTGTAATAGATGGAATAGGAAAATATAAACTAAATAACAATTACGAGAATTAAAACCTTTGCATGTAGTTAGTGTTTTATCAAATATTTGCAAAAGTTCAGAGAAAACTCCTACAAAAGATAAATAGTTACCGAATTGAATAGTTAGCCCCATTACACCAGCTAACCATTCAATAATTAGTAACTAAATATTCCCTTGGTCCAAAATTGTTTTACTCAAAAAAGTGTAAAACAATGACAAAAAATACTGTAAACTAGTTTTAGGAATAAAAATAAACTTTTAAATTATTACTGTCTTAATTAAATAATACGTAGACTTTTTTTAATACGAGTCAATGTATTTAGAATTCAAAGTTTGTTGCATTTTTTCCGCCTTGTCTTTTTGTATCGCCTGTTTCAATCTCCCAAGTATATCCTTCATTCAAATAACCTTGTTCATTTTCAGCACAACATCCCGCATCAACTCTAAAATACATACTTCCTTTTCTCATTAGTAATTGAAAACTGTGCTCTTCTTTATAACCCCATCCTAAACCTTGTTCGACAAGCTCAGCATAATTCCAAGCTTCCCAGCCAAAAGGAACTTTTGTAGCTTTATATCCTTGTTTCAATTTCATCTTTATTGTTGTTGAAATGAATTCAGCAATTGCTTGTTTATTTTCAGAAACGCCATGAATTGTAACAGATACAGGCTTTTCATTATCGTTTATTTCTGTTGAAACATTTCCATAAAGATCGCCATGAGGGGTAAATAATGTGATAATTTCAGAGTGTTTATATTTTTCATATAGTTTATCTATCTCTGGTTTCGCAGGTTTTTTAGTTGTTGGCTTAGTTGATGTCGGCTTTTTAGTTTGCGCATTTACACAAGTTGAAATCAAAACTATAAAGAGCAATAGGGTATTTTTCATTTCTATTTTTAATTTTTTATTTATTTTTTCATTTTTCGCCAAATCCAAGGTGCTATGGGATTATTATCTGCCCACAAACCAATTCTAGCTGTTTTTGAATTGAATTCCATTTGTGTCCATAAAGGATTGGTATCATATTCTAAATAATGCCAAGCATAGCCACCTTTTAAGATTTCTTCATTTAATATCTTGCCATCAGACATTATCACCATACCAATTTCCCTACCGTATCTATCCTTTTTACTTGTTTCAACAGTTACATATTGGTTAAAGATTAGGTTACTCACAAAATATTTAGCTGCTTTTCCATAAGCTTGCTTTAATTCAGGACAATCAATACCATGCAGTCTTATTTTGTGCTCTACATTTTTATCATCCAATAATGTAAATGAATCTCCATCGTGCACACCCACAACCCTACCAAATAAGGCGAAGGTTTGAACTGAAATAGATAATAATAGCAGTAATATTATTGATTTAGTTTTCATGTTTTTGAATTAAAATGGTCTTATTACTTCCTTACCAAACACAGGACAATTTATTTTATTTACTCTTCCCCCGCCCCTTTTCTTACTTCTAAACATATTTAAGAAACCGTTCAAAGCACAAATTTCTTGTTCTGGAACCCAGACCATGCCTAATTCAAAAGTATTGCCATTTGCAGTTCCACTCACATTTATCTCGTAAGAACCTATAATCTTTAATGTTGATACTGGTTGGATTCCTGTAGAAATAATTAATGCGTTAATTGCCTTAGTAGTGCTACCCAAGGCAGTGCGAAGCCCAAAACCTAAGTTTAACGTATTATTAAAATAATATTCCCCTAGCAATATATTGGTAATAAATTTTGTTCCTGTAAAATCTTGCAAATCAAGTCTGGTAAATATTCTCCATGAGTTTGAATTAATGGCGGGATTTCTATGAATGGTTACAGCTCCGTATAAAGTATATCGAGCAGGTAAAATATAAGGCGACAAGTATCCTAATTGAGTTCTTCCAAATAAATTATTTCCAGCAAAACCAGCATTCCAAGCAAAAGTTCGTTTCCAATTCCAACCACTTAAATTCAACCCAATTCCAATAACAGGTGCATTTGAAAAATCGGAAACAATACTAGAATTGACAGAAGGCCTAACATTGCCTAAAATCGGGTCAAATTGATCTGAAAAAGTATATTTACTCCAATCCAAATTTTGAAATACATATCCTATTTTCATTCCTGCCGATGCTATCATATTGGATGCTAATCTAACTGGACCAACAGCTAAAACCCCTTCTATTTTGTTGGTAGATAAAAATCCATCACCTTGATTTTCGTTTGAAGCAATCAAACCCAATCCAATATTTGCATTACACAAACCATAATCTATTGAAAAACTAGAGCTATTAAATGGCCCTTTTATTGGTCTATATAAATTTCTATGAAACAAATTAGCTCTAAACTTTCCTACACCATCATTTCCAGCAAAAGCAGGATTTAATTCCAACCTGTTATAATAAAACTGGCTGTATACTGGATCTTGAGCTTTTACTGAATAAATAAAAGTCAAAATCAATAAATTTAATATTAAAACTCTAAATCCCATCTATCTTATTAATGTAACATTACCCTTGGTATGCAAATTACCATCATCTAACTTCATTCCTTTCCAAGCCTTTCCGTCAGTAAATTCAGCATCAATTACCCATATATAACTTCCTTGTGGGCAAGGCAAACCTACTCTATCATTACCATCCCAAAAAGCTTTAGGTACACCATCTTTATCTAATTCTGTGCTTTCCCACATTAAATCACCCCATTTATTAAACACCCTAACATGATAAAACTTCAATTCAATACCAATTGGTTTAAATTCATTGGCTCCACCTTCGCCTAAAGTTGGGGTAAAAGCATTTGGAACGTACAATCCGTTCCAATATGGTGGTAATTGAATATTTTGCGATACTAATGAATCACAACCATCAATTGAAACAATTTTAAGTACTATTTCCAAAATTCCAGAATCAGCATCATCAAATCTAAATGTTGGATTTGAACCTCTTCCAATGAGTTTTGTTCCGTAATACCATTCATAAGTTTTTACACTATCGGTTTTAGAATTGAAAACAACTGTTCTGTATGGTTTTTTATCGGTTAATAATTGAGAGGTAAAAATAGGAACTGGTTTTGCAAAAACTGTAACCTGTTTTATTGAATTAATGGAATCAAAACAAACCGTACCTGCTTTAACAGTTAGTTTTACTTTATATTTACCAGAAATCAAATATGTGTGTTTAGGACTAAACGAAGTGTCTGTTTCACCATCACCAAATTCCCATAAATAGCTGGTGCTAAACTGACTTTTATTGATAAAAGTAACTTGCAATGGAGGACAACCACTTTCAGGTGTAAAGTCTAATGCTGCTTTAGGTGTTTGATAAACAAAATACTCGCTTTTAGAGGTATCGTAACAGCTAAATTGATTACTACTTATTAACTGAATTGGATAAGAACCCACCTTAGAATAAATGGTAGTTGGATTCACATTAGTAGAATTATTTCCATTACCAAAATTCCATAAAAAATTATTAGCTCCTACTGAAAGGTTGGTAAATTTAACTGCTACTGGTCCATTACAGGTATCTTTTGGTGTGTAACTAAAAGCTGATGTTGGAACAGGGAAAACTACTAATTGTTTGGTGATAGAATCGATACAACCGAAGGAGGTTTGCGCTAAAATTTTAACAGTGTAAGTTCCTCCAAATTGGTATAAATGAGTAAGATTTGAGCCAGCTCCAGTGTTATTATCACCAAAATCCCAATTAAATATATTGGTTTGTGGCGAGCTAGCACTCAATTTAAATAAATGATAGGCACAAGCCTGATTGGTGTCGGCTGTCAGTGTAATTACTGGAATAGGCAAAACATTGATGGTATCATATTTAATACTAATACAGCTATTGTAAAATGATTTTAACATTACTGTTATGATTTTTTTACCAGATGAATTATAATTATGAATTGGATTGAAAGCATTCGAGGTATCTCCATCTCCAAAATACCAAGTAATTACACCACTATCTTTCAAATTAGCATTAAACTGAACAGGATTTTTTATACAGATATTAGGTGCCGATTTACTAATAGTAAATTGGGGGTTTGGTAATACAGAAATTATCACAAAACTAGTATCGAAACTACAACCATTATTTACATATTGATATGCATAAAATGTTCCAGGTTTATTGTACTGATGAATTGGATTTTTTAATAATGAAGTTATGCCATCACCAAAGTTCCAACTAACACTATTTCCACCAGTTGAATTATCATAAAACCTAACCATTAAACCTTCGCAACCTGCGTTACCAGATGTAGTAAAAAATGACTTAACCGTATTTGGAAAAACTTTGATAGTTTTTTCCATGGAATCAATTCCACAAGTATTTGTTGCTATCAGTTTTATTTTAAAATAGGATATGGTATCAATTGTTCGATAGGTAATTGGTGTTTGTAATGGCGCAAAACGTAAACTGCTATCTCCATTTCCAAAATACCATTTATAATTTATTGGTAACCCAACAGACTGATTAATCATGTATACTGGTAATGGTGAGCAACCAGAATCAGCACTTGTTAAAAAGATAGCAATTGGTTTTGGTAAAACTTTAATAGAATCATTTTTTTGATATACCCCACAAAAATTTGAAACTGTTAAACTCATGTAATAAGTAGTATCTTGAGTTCTACTTTGTAAATAATTAATGGTTGGTGGAGTAATCAAATTACTCGTAGCACCATTGCCAAAATTCCATAAAAACTTTGCCTTATAAATATTCGTTGAAAGGTTACTAAATGTTACTGCTAATGGACTACATCCAATTGAATCAGATTTAGAAAAATTAACGGTTGGAGGTGTTTGAACTGTTATTTTACTTGTATCATAACTGGTTTTACAGCTATTGGTTGCCTTTAGAATTATAGTATAAGTACCTTCAATAGGGTAAGGATGGTGAATGGTTGAATCAATGGTTGAAATGAGTTGGGTACCATCGCCAAAATCCCAATAAAAAGTATCTACACTACCAAACGATTTGTTTAAAATAGTCAATTTAGTAGGGTTTACAGCGTTAGAACAAATTAAGGTATCGTTCAGTTT
>CANHPI010000152.1 GCA_947462425.1 Bacteroidota bacterium | reverse complement strand
TATACAAAGTATCTTAAAAACACTACCTGACAATCCGGGAGTATACCGTTACTATGATGTAGATAATAATTTATTGTATGTTGGAAAAGCAAAAAATTTAAAAAAACGCGTTACTTCCTATTTTACCAAAGAACACGACACGTATCGTTTGCGAGTTATGGTTAAAAAAATAGTGGATATAAAAACCATTATTGTAGACACAGAAATGGACGCGCTAATTTTAGAAAACAATTTAATTAAAAGTCTCACACCCAAATACAACATTATGTTGCGTGACGACAAAACCTATCCATGGATTGTTATCACTAAAGAACGTTTTCCAAGAATTTACCATACACGACAATTAAAAAAAGATGGGGCAGATTATTTTGGACCTTATCCATCAGTAACAACCATGTTTATTTTATTGGATTTAATTAAGCAATTATATCCACTGCGAACTTGTACTTTAGACTTAAGTGAGGAAAATATTGACAGTAAAAAATTTAAAGCATGTTTGGAATTTCAAATTGGCAAATGCAAAGCGCCATGTATTGGCAATCAAAGTTTGCAAGATTATGAAAGAGGAATTACACATATCAGAGAAATTGTGAAAGGAGATATTAATTTTGCCATTAAAGATTTAAAACTTTTAATGTATGAACATGCCGAAAAATTAGAATTTGAGCATGCCGCCATCATTAAAAAGAAAATTGAATTACTAGAAAAATATCAAAGTAAATCTACCATTGTTCATCCTTCTATTACTGATACAGATGTATTTGCTATCATAAGTGATGATAAAGTAGCTTACGTTAATTATTTTAAAGTTATGAATGGTACCATTATTCAAGCGCAAACTTTAGAATTAAAAAAGAAATTAGATGAAACTGATGAAGAAATGTTGGTATTTGCTATTAATGAAATAAGAATACGTTACAACTCTTTAAGTAAAGAAATTTTTGTTCCCTTTGAACCCGAACTCATATTTGATAATGCAAAATATGTAGTTCCTAAAATTGGCGATAAAAAACATTTAATGGACTTATGTTTTAAAAATGCAGAAGCCTATAAACGAGAGCGCGAAAAGCAACTAGCCATCATTGACCCAGAAAGGCATACTGACCGAGTAATGCAACAAATGATGAAAGATTTACGCATGAAGGTTGAACCTCGCCGCATCGAAGGATTTGATAATTCGAACATACAAGGTGATTATGCGGTAAGCGCGATGCCTGTTTTTATTGATGGGAAACCCGCTAAAAAAGAATACCGTCATTACAATGTAAAAACAGTTATTGGTCCGGATGATTTTGCTACCATGGAAGAAGTTATTTTAAGACGATACACGCGCGTTATTGAAGAAGGTTTGCCAATGCCACAACTCATTGTTATTGATGGCGGCAAAGGACAATTAGGCGCGGCTATTATAAGTTTACGGAAATTGGATTTAATGGGAAAAGTAACCGTTATTGGAATTGCTAAGCGACTTGAAGAAATTTATTTTCCTGGCGATCCCGTTCCTATGTATTTAGATAAACGCTCCGAAACTTTAAAAATCATACAACACATTCGCGATGAGGCGCATCGTTTTGGTATCACTCATCACCGTAATAAACGAAGTCGTGAAACGTTTAAAACGGAGCTTTCCGAAATAAAAGGTATTAGTGATAAAACGGCGCAAAAATTATTAACAGAGCTCAAATCAGTTAAAGAGATAAAAGAAGCTACTTTAGTTGAACTTGTTGCAATCATTGGCAATTCTAAAGCTAATTTGGTTTATCAATTTTTTAAAACTAAAGAAAATAATATACTATAATTTTGGTCTTGTCGCTTCAAAAAAAGAGTCGAATGTATAATTCATTTTCACATACTTATCATAGCTGTAAGCATTAACATTAATCTTTGGGTATTATAAAATCATCGAAAATCTGTTTAGTCAGTGCCATCTACATTCCATATTTATAAAACAAAAATTTGTTATCTTTAAACTCTGAATCTTTGAATTAAAACAAAATTTTAAGTCATAAAACGTAATTAATAAAAAGTTATATGTCCGTTTACGATAAATATAAAGCTGTAATTGGCTTAGAATGCCATATTCAATTGCTTACCAAAACAAAAATGTATAGTGATGATGTGGCTGAATATGGTGCCATGCCAAATACGAATGTTAGTGTAATTACCTTAGCTCACCCAGGTACTTTGCCAAAAGTAAATAAACGCGCTATTGAGTTTGCTGTAAAATTAGGAATAGCAACGCATTCTAATATTCGCTACGAAAATCAATTTGCACGAAAAAACTATTTTTATGCCGATTTACCAAAAGGCTATCAAATTACACAAGATAAAACACCTATTTGCACAGGCGGTTATGTAGATGTAAAATTAAAGGATGGATTGGAGAAACGCATTAATTTAACGCGTATTCACATGGAAGAAGATGCAGGTAAAAGTATGCACGACATTGATCCATTTGAATCGCTGATTGATTTAAACCGTGCCGGAACTCCTTTATTAGAAATTGTGACCGAGCCTGATTTTACTTCCAGCGACGAAGCTTATGTTTATTTAACTGAAGTAAAAAAATTAGTTCGATACTTGGATATTTGTGATGGTAATATGGAAGAGGGATCTCTGCGCTGCGATGCCAATGTTTCTGTAATGTTGAAAAACGCCTCCGAATATGGAAAAAAGGTAGAAGTCAAAAACATGAACTCTTTTCGTAATGTACAACGTGCTATTGATTTCGAAATTAAACGTCAAATTGATTTACTTGAAGCCGGACAAGAAATAGCAGGAGAAACCCGAAGTTTTAATGCAACCGATGGCTCAACTTTTGCTTTGCGAAGTAAAGAAAATGCAAATGATTACCGCTATTTTCCAGAGCCAGATTTACAACCCGTTCTGGTAACTAAAGAGTACATTGAAAGTGTTAAAGCTAAAATGCCAGAATTACCGAATGATTTACTCAAAAAATTTATGTTTGATTTGGGTTTATCAGAGTACGATGCAACTAATTTAACCGAATTAAAAAGCATAGCCTTATACTTTAATGAATTGGTAACTTTCACAAATAATTATAAAGCTGCAGCCAACTGGATGATGGGAAGCATTAAATCTTATATGAACGAAAATGCATTTACTATTGAACAATTTAAAGTAAAACCAAACACCATTGCTGATTTAATTGCCTTAATTGATGATGGCAAAATAAGTAATGCCGCAGCTACACAAAAATTATTTCCTGAGTTAATGCTAAATCCAACAGAAGCTCCGTTAAGTATAGCGCAACGTTTAGATATATTACAAAGTAACGATACTGATGCCTTGCAAGAACTGGTAAATCAAGCCTTGGCAAAATACCCCGAAAAAATTATCGAATATAAAAGTGGTAAAATCAACTTATTGGGTTTATTTGTAGGCGAAGTGATGAAGCTAGGTAAAGGCAAAGCAGATCCAAAAATGGCTAATCAATTAGTTAAAATAGCATTGGAAAAATAATTTTTTTCACTCTGAGCAAAGCAAAAATTCTCGATACAATTGGCTTTTTTAGGTAAGTAATAAATTAACCAACTATCATGGATTTAAAATTCGTTGGCATGATATAATTTTAACATATTCATTTTAGTAAACCCCATTTTACAAAAATAATATCATAATAATTATAATTTCTACCTCCAAGTTTCAGTTTGATAATAAAAAGGAATAATTTATTATTCTACATAATCTCTACAAAATTAAAATGTAAATTGGCTTCGCATTACTTTAATTATAACTTTAATATTTTATACTAAAATTATAATTTTTAATACATATTAAAAAAAACTAACTAAACAAAAAATCAATGAATAAACCTTACTTAAAAATAATTTTAACACTTATATCAGCGTTAATTATTACAACTTTATATGGGCAATCGTCAAGCGATGGCCTATGGAACAAATTAATGTCAAACGAAATAGAAGGAGAAAAAGTTAGGAGAAGTTCATTCCCTAATAATTTCCATTTATTTCAACTAAATTTTAATTTACTAAAAACGAAATTGGTAAACGCGCCAGTTTTATTTAAAAATTCGAATCAAGCAAAATTAATTCTTGAATTTCCAAATTCAGATGGAAATTTTGAAAAATTTGCAGTTTACGAATCTTCTATTATGGATCCTATTTTGGAAACAAAATTTCCGATGATAAAAACGTATGCTGCTCAGGGTATTGATGATCCAACTGCAACAATGCGTTTTAGTGTAACACAATTTGGATTGCATACGATGTCTTTATCAGGAATGAAAAGTACCGTATTTATTGACCCATATACTGCTGATTTAACTACATATATAGTATATAACAAAGCAAGTTTAGGCTCAGATCCTCAAGGATTTGAATGTTTAACTAATGATCAGGTAACATTACCTTCTTTACAAAACAAAACAGCAGGCGAATTATCTGTACAAAATATAAATGATCAAAAATTAAGAACCTATCGTTTGGCTCAATCTTGCACAGGTGAGTATGGTGCTATTTTTATGGGAACTGGCACTACTGCTCAACAAAAAGCAAATGTTCAAGCTCAAATGACTATTACCATGAATCGTGTTAATGGAGTCTATGAAAGAGATTTAGCAATTCACATGAATTTTATTGCTAACAATGATTTAATAATTTACATGGCAGCAGCTACTGACCCGTGGACAAATGAATGGAATACTAAAACGGCTCAAACCATCGATGCTGCAATTGGAGTAGCTAATTATGATATTGGGCACAATTTTAATACAACAGGTGGAGGTAATGCAGGTTGTTTATCATGTGTATGTTTAAGCACTTCACAAAGTTCAACGCACAAAGGAAGAGGTTATACAGGTCGTTCCAATCCAACTGGTGATGCATTTGATATTGATTATGTGGCTCATGAAATGGGACATCAATTTGGTGGATATCATGTTATGAATACTTGCAGTAGAAGTGGAAATGGTTCAACTGAAGTAGAACCTGCTAGTGGAAGTTCTATCATGGGTTATGCTGGTATATGTACTTCAAATGTTCAAGCTAATAGTCATGATGATTTTAATTATGTTAACGTGCGCGACATTAGTACTAATATTAAAACTGGTAATAGCAGTTCTTGTGCTGCAATTACTACATTAACTAATACACCACCAACTGCGAGTGCCGGTTTGGATTATACGGTTCCTATATCAACCGCATATATTTTAGAAGGTGTAGCAACTGATGCTGATGGCACCGCATCTTTAACTTATAATTGGAGTCAAAACGATCCTACTCAATCTCCTGGAAATGCAGCACCGCTTTCAACTTATAGTGTAGGTCCTTTATATAGATCATTTTCTCCATCAACATCTCCAAACAGATATATGCCAGCTTTAGCAACTGTTTTGTCTAATACACTTAACTCTACATGGGAAAAAACGCCATCGGTAGCTAGAACTATGAATTTTTCTTTTATTGTCAGAGATAACAGTGTTGGAGCTGGTCAAACGGCATCCGATTTAATGAAAGTAACTGTTAGTGCTGCTGCCGGTCCATTTTCAGTTACATCACAAAACACTGCTACAACTTGGACAGCTGGTACAAATCAAACTATTACTTGGAATGTTGCGAATACAAATACAGGAGCTGTAAATACTCCTAGCGTAAATATTTTCTTATCTACAAATGGAGGTTATTTATATCCAATTACTTTAGCTACCAATGTTTTAAATAATGGTTCTGCGGTTATTGTAGTTCCATCTTTAACAACAACAACTGGACGTATTATGGTGCGTGGTGCAGGTAATATATTTTACGATTTAAATAACGCTGCACTTACAATTGTTAATGGAACAGCTGCTGCACCAATTTCAAACTTTAGTGTAACGTCTTCCAACTTGTGTACTACTTCAATTACACAATTAACCGATCAATCTTTAAATGCTCCAACCTCATGGACTTGGACAGCAACTTCTGGAACTGGTGTTACATTCTCAAATGTTAATGCACAAAATCCAACAGTTACATTTGCAAATGCAGGAACTTATACCATTTCATTAATTGCAAAAAATGCAACTGGACAAAATACATCTTCCAAAACTGTAACCGTTAATGCAACTCCAACCGTAGCTGCAAATAGCTCAACTATTTGTTCAGGTAACGCAACAGCCTTAATTGCATCTGGGGCTACTACTTATAATTGGAATACTGGCGCTACTACTAATAGTATTAGCGTGTCGCCAACAACAAATACAAACTATAGCGTAACTGGTACGACTAATGGTTGCTCAAGTACTAAAGTAACAACTGTTACTGTTAAAGCCACGCCAACAGTTGCTGCAAACAGCTCTACTATTTGTTCGGGTAACGCAACAACCTTAATTGCATCTGGGGCTACTACTTATAATTGGAATACTGGCGCTACAACTAATAGTATTAGTGTGTCGCCAACAACAAATACAAACTATAGCGTAATCGGGACGACTAATGGTTGCTCAAATACCAAAGTAACAAGTGTTACTGTTAAAGCCACGCCAACAGTTGCTGCAAACAGCTCTACTATTTGTTCGGGTAACGCAACAGCCTTAATTGCATCTGGGGCTACTACATATAGTTGGAATACTGGCGCTACTACTACTAGTATTAGTGTGTCGCCAACAACAAATACAAACTATAGCGTAACCGGTACGACTAATGGCTGTTCAAATACCAAAG
>CANHPI010000151.1 GCA_947462425.1 Bacteroidota bacterium | reverse complement strand
CTATTTGTTTATTAGTCTGCAAAACTTGGTCATGTCCAAATTGTTTGATTCGATCCTCATCACTTGCATATTCTAATTCAAGTAATACATCAGATCTATGAAAGGGAGTATTTCCTGGGCCAATTTCTAAAACCCTATCCTTTTCGTGAATATTCTTTATTTTATTTGGATAAAACATTTAAACAATTTTATACGGTAATTGATTCATTAAAATTCCACTATTTGTATTTACCAACCTATTCGAATTAGGCATATTGATAATATCTGATACATTATAAAATGCTGTATTTGTATTAAAATCAAGAACTTCATTTCCTCTTGATATTCCAATGACAATTTTATAATTACCAGGTGCTAAAAATATATTTTCGAAAGTAAAGATGATTTCATTTAACCCAACTTTAAAATTTTCTGGTCTTGACCATGTTGTAATAATAGGTAATTCTGTTACTGACGTAATACCAAAACCAATAACTGTTCCTTCAAGTGGTATTGTCGACTCAAATTGCATATGAATATCAATTGCATCTCCCACTGGATAATCAGAACAGAGCTCTCCTTTTTTATCTCTTAATTCTACCTTAGTAAAATAGGCTTTTGACGTTTTGTAATTAGAACTGTCTTCAAAAGTAAATACCGAACTTGAAATTGTATTTCCTATATCCAAATATTTTTTAATGGTGTCTGAAATGTTTCCATAATCCATCACTCTTCCTTTCTGCAAAAACAACCCTTTATTACAGAGATTTTGAACAGCACCCATATTATGGCTAACAAATAAAATTGTTCTTCCCTCCTTACTACTTACATCATTCATTTTACCTAAGCACTTCTTCTGAAAAGCAGCATCACCAACGGCTAACACTTCATCTACAATTAAAATATCTGGCTCTAGGTTAGCAGCAACTGCAAACGCTAACCGAACATACATACCGCTACTATAACGTTTAACAGGAGTGTCTAAAAAATTCTCTACTTCTGAAAAATCAACAATTTCATCAAATTTCCGATCGATTTCATGTTTGGTCATACCTAAAATAGACCCATTTAAATAAATATTTTCTCGTCCTGATAAGTCGCCATGAAAACCCGTGCCAACTTCTAACAAAGATGCCATTCGTCCTATATACTCAACTTTTCCTTTGGTTGGCGGAGTTATACGAGATAATATTTTTAACAAGGTAGATTTACCAGCTCCATTTCTTCCAATCACACCTACTCTATCTCCTTTTTCAACATTAAAAGACACATCTTGCAAGGCCCAGAAGTCATCAGTTTCCTTCTTCTGACTAATATTTTTAATGTTTTTTAATCCATTAATAAAATTACCGTACAATGTATCACTTTTTTGAGTGATAGTTTTATTGAGCAAATAATGCTTACTTAATCCTTCAACCTTTATTATTGAGTTACTCATTAAATATTTTAATATTCTTTAATCTACTATTTCAATAATCTAAAATTCATTTACTAGTTTTAATTTAAAAACATAACTTCAAATTAAAATATCTTTGGTATTTATTAATGAATAAAAGAATTATATAACGTATAAAATTAACAAAAAAATCGTAACATTATTGAATTAAATAGGCAATAAAGGCAAATCTTTCAGAAAAAAAGGCTTTCATTATCTAACAAATATTTTTATCCTAAAATTAAAAAAACATGAAGCAAGCGTTTTTAATAACGGCATACAAAAATTTTCATCACTTAAAATCTATCATTGAATATTTTGATGATAATTGTAGTTTTTACATTCATATTGACAAAAAAAGTAAAATTTCTGAGGAAGAGATTATTGGTTTAAAACAAAGTTCAAATAAGGTGTTTATCAGCCAAGCATTTAAAACAAATTGGGGCGGTGTTAATCATTTAAAATGTACTTTATTATTATTAAAAGAAGCTCTAAAAGACACAGAAGCAGAATATGTTCATTTAATTAGCGGCCATGATTTCCCTATTAAACCTTCTACTTATTTTTCTGATTTTTTGAAAAAACATACAGGTAAACAATTTATGGAACATTTTTCTTTACCAACAAAAATATGGGAAAACGGCGGTATGGATAGATTACAATATTACAACTTATATGATATTATTGACGGGAAAGGTAAATATCAAACCTACATTAAAAAAATTATTAACCTCCAGAAAAAAGTAGGATTTAAGCGCTCTTTAAAATTTGATAACATAAACTTATATGGAGGCTCAACATGGTGGACATTCACTTATGATTGTTGTAAGTTCATTAATGACTACAATGATAAAAATCCAAATTTTATAAAATTGTTCGAATATACTTTTTGTGCGGAAGAAATATTTTTTCAAACAATAGTGATGAATTCTCCATTTAAAAATAGTGTTGTAAATGATAATTTACGTTACATTGATTGGGAATTTAGAAACGGTAATGTTCCTGCGGTATTAGATGATAGCGATTTTTTTAAACTCAAAGAATCTAACCATCTATTTGCTAGAAGATTTGAATATCCCATATCTAGCAATTTAGTTACCAAATTAAAAGGTGAACAAACTAAATAATTTTAAAAAATATTTAAAAGAACATCATTCAGCGGTAAATAGCAATAAAATGATAATTAATTATAAATTATACATTGGTCAAATTGACGAATTTTATATATAATCCACAAAACTACGTTCAAACTTATAAAAGTACTTTATCCCGATAAATAAAAACAAAAATGATACTAATATCGACATTAGAAAATAAGTTGTATTATAAATCATATCTCCTCCAAATAAAGCATACTTAAACCCGTCGATGGCTCCAACCATTGGGTTTAAGCAAAATAACCAATGTAACCATGTTGGTAAACGTTGTAAATAATATTGTGTGCTAAAAATGACAGGAGTTACGTACATACCAAATTGCAATATAACAGGAACAATAAATTTGACATCACGAAATTTTACATTAATCGTTGCAAAATACAAGCCAATTCCAAAACCATTAATTAATGTTAGTATTATAAATATAGGAGCCAATATAATATGCCAATGAATGGTTTGTCCTGCTATGACAAATAATGCTATTAAAATAATTAATGAAATTAGAAAGTCCACTAAACAAACCAAAATTGTACTTAAAGGAATAATAATTTTAGGGAAATACACTTTTGAAAATAAATTTGCATTACCTATTATAGAATTACTCACATCATTAAACACACTCGAAAACAATTGCCACAATAACATGGCTGAAGCCACATAAACAAAATTAGTAGCTGTATTTTCTGTATTATTAATTTTACTTGAAATATAACCAAAAACCAAAATACTAATAAGTGGTTTTAAAAGAGCCCACAAAATGCCAGCAATAGCTTGTTTATATCGAATTAAGAAGTCGCGCTTAGCCAAGTTGTTTAGCAAACCTCTGTATTTAAGCACATCTTTTAAAGAAAAAAACGAGCTTAAATTAGAATCTATTATTATTTTATCTTTGCTCAACAGTTTAGCGTAATTAAAAATAATACTATTATTTTGTATCCTTAAAAGTACAAAGATACTGACTTTATTTATTTAATTACCTCTTAAAATCTTAAAGAATACTATTATTTAAAAAAAATTAGAAGAATCTAATAAGCCTTCACCTCATTTAATTAAACAAATTAATTGATTAAAATTAGAAAATTTGATATTGAACCATCCTTTTAGCAGGTAGTAGATATTTGAAGAGTTTTAGGTAAAATATTTAATTTAATAGCAAAATTTAGATTAAACAATTATAAAAAAAATATAATGACTTAAGGAGATTTAAATAAAAAAGCGTGGGTTAATTAACCCACGCTTTTAAATAGTAGTAATATATAATTCTTAAGCTGTAGCAGTTGATAAAACACTATTCATGCTTCTCACAGCCTCTGCGCTCTTTGCAAATAAAGCTTTTTCTTCATCGTTTAAATCAAAGTCAACTATTTTTTCCCAACCGTTTTTACCAATAATTACAGGAACACCCATACAAATATCAGATTGACCGTATTCTCCTTCTAACATAACACTGCAAGGAATTAATTTTTTCTGATCGTTTAAAATACTATCAACTATAGTTGCAACAGCAGCACCTGGCGCATACCAAGCAGATGTTCCTAACATACCTGTTAATGTAGCGCCACCAACCATTGTATCTGCAGCAACTTTTTTCAAAGTTTCAGCGTTTAATGTTTGAGAAACAGGCACACCGTTATAGGTTGCTAAACGAGTTAAAGGAATCATAGTAGTATCACCATGTCCACCAATTACAACACCTTGAACATCACTTGCCGGAGCATTTAATGCTTGAGATAAATAACAGTTAAAACGTGCACTGTCTAAAGCGCCGCCCATACCTATAATACGGTTTTTAGGCAATTTACTTCCTTTTAAAGCTAAGTAAGTCATTGTATCCATTGGATTAGAAACAATAATTATAACTGCATTTGGGGAGTGTTTTAATACATTTTCTGTAACTGTTTTTACAATTCCTGCATTGATACCAATTAACTCTTCACGAGTCATACCTGGTTTACGAGGGATTCCTGAGGTAATAACTACCACATCACTATTAGCTGTTTTAGCATAATCATTTGTACTACCGCTAATTCGTGTATTAAATCCATTTAAAGAAGCTGTTTGCATTAAATCTAATGCTTTACCTTCTGCAAAGTTTTCTTTAATATCTAAGATAACTACTTCACTTGCAATTCTTCTTTGTGCAATATATTCTGCACATGTTGCGCCTACATTTCCAGCGCCGATAACTGATACTTTTGTCATTTTAATTATGTTTTTTTATGTTTTTACTTTCTTTATTTTCATTTGTCACACTGAGCATAGTCGAAGTGTTTTCGTTTTAGCCTGCCCTTCGACTCCGCTCAGGTTGACAAGCTTATGAAAAACTAATCTTTACGCATCAATCTTAGCATACTTTGCATTTTGTTCAATGAACTCTCTGCGAGGAGGAACTTCATCACCCATTAACATGGCAAAAACGCGATCTGCTTCTGCTGCACTATCAATAGTAACCTGACGTAATGTACGAGTTGAGGGATCCAATGTTGTTTCCCATAACTGTATAGCATTCATCTCTCCTAAACCCTTGTAACGCTGTATATGCACGCTTTCGGGTTTATCTCCACCCAAAGCTTTCACTTGCTCAGCGCGATCTGTTTCATTCCAACAATAAGCTTGTTCTTTTCCTTTTTTTACTAAATATAAAGGAGGAGCTGCAATATAAACGTGGCCTTTTTCAACTAACTCTTTCATATGACGGAAGAAGAACGTTAAAATTAAAGTCGTAATATGTGAGCCATCTACATCGGCATCACACATAATCACCACTTTATGGTAACGTAATTTATCCATATTTAATGCGCGGTCATCTTCCTTAGTTCCACGAAAAACACCTAATGCCGTAAAAATATTTTTAATCTCCTGATTCTCGTAAATTTGATATTCCATGGCTTTTTCTACATTCAAAATCTTACCTCTTAAAGGCAAAATAGCCTGAAAATCACGATTACGACCTTGTTTAGCTGTTCCACCGGCCGAATCCCCTTCTACTAAAAACAATTCACATGCTAAAGGATCATTATTGGCACAATCTGCTAATTTACCTGGTAAACCAGAACCGGACATTACCGATTTACGTTGAACCATTTCACGAGCCTTGCGAGCCGCATGACGTGCCGTTGCTGCTAACACTACTTTATCTACAATTAACTTAGCTTGTTTAGGATTTTCTTCTAAATAATTGCTTAATGCTTCACTAATAGCAGAATCAACTGCTCCAGTTACTTCGTTATTACCTAATTTAGTTTTAGTTTGCCCTTCAAATTGAGGTTCTTGAACTTTAACAGAAACTACAGCGGTTAATCCTTCCCGAAAATCATCTCCACTAATTTCAAATTTTATGTTTTTAAACATGCCATTCTTTTCAGCATAGCTTTTCAAAGTACGAGTTAACCCTCTTCGAAAACCAGCTAAGTGAGTTCCACCTTCGTGAGTATTAATATTATTTACATAACTCTGAATACTTTCGCTATATGAATTGTTATAAAGCATAGCTACTTCTACCGGAATTCCATTTTTTTCTCCTTCGATGTGAATCACATCCTCCATCAACTTTTCTTTTCCTCCATCAATGTATTGCACAAATTCTTTTAACCCACCATCGCTATGAAATGTTTCGCTAAAAACAACACCATTTTCATCTTTATTACGCTCATCTTCTAAAATAATTGTAATTCCTTTATTTAAGAAAGCCAACTCGCGCATACGATTTGCTAGTGTAGCAAAATTGTATTCACCAGTTGTAAAGATGCTTAAGTCTGGAGTAAAAGTAACAGTTGTACCTCTTTTGTCAGTATTACCAATTTCTTTTGCAGGATATTGAGGTATTCCTTTTCTGAATTCTTGCATGGTAATTTTACCATCTCTATGAACCTCAGCAATTAGAGGGTCAGATAATGCATTAACGCAACTTACCCCCACTCCATGTAAACCTCCGGATACTTTATAGGTATCTTTATCAAATTTACCACCTGCATGCAAAACCGTCATTACTACCTCTAATGCACTCACTCCTAATTTAGGATGAATACCGGTAGGAATTCCTCTACCATCATCTTTAACACGAATAGAGTTATTTTCTAAAATAGTAACGGTAATATCTTTACAATGACCAGCTAATGCCTCATCAATTGAATTATCTACAACTTCATAAACTAAATGATGCAAACCTTTTATACCTATATCGCCAATAT
>CANHPI010000150.1 GCA_947462425.1 Bacteroidota bacterium | reverse complement strand
ATATTAAAAGAAGAAATAAAAGGTTAAAAAACCAGTAAATATATTTTTGCATGTTTATAAAAAATTTATTTTATACGAATTTAATAAAAATAAAAAGTAAAAAAGTATCTTATGAGTAAGATTTGTTCTTTATTAAGCAGAAAGCCGCTTTCAGTGATTAAGTGATAATTAATTATTTAGTTTTTATAGCAATAGACTAGACGCAATTTGCCGAAATAAAAATCTTAGTATTTATAGCTATGAATTTTTAAGTTAAAGTTCATGCAGTTATAATTTTACATAATATAGACTGAAAATTTATATTTTTAAAGTTACCTACATTAAAATACTCAATCGTTTTAATTAATTTAGCGATATAATAAATTAAATGAAATTACTTGTTCGTCCACCTCAATTATTAAGATCTTTTTATAAGGATTCTATTTGGAGAATGGATAAAAATGAACCTAGAATATACCTAACTTTTGATGATGGTCCAATTCCTGAATTGACTCCCTGGATTTTAGATATTTTAAAAGAATATAGTATTAATGCTACATTTTTTTGTGTAGGTGAAAATATTATCAAATATCCAGAGTTATTCGATAGAATAATTGATGAAGGTCATCAAATAGGTAATCATACTTTTAATCATTTAAAAGGTTGGAAGTTTTCCAAAAAGATTTACATTGAAAATATTGAGAAATGTGAAATTTTAACAAAAACTGGTTTGTTTAGACCTCCATACGGAAGAATAAAAAAAAGCCAATATAAATCTATTGTTAAAGAGTTTAAAGTGGTTTTTTGGGATGTGTTAAGTTATGATTACGATAAATTAACATCTCCTAAAAAGTGCTTAGATAATAGTATAAGATATACAAGAAATGGCACTATTATTGTTTTTCATGATAATATTAAAGCTCAAAAAAATTTAAAATATGCTCTTCCTATCTATATTGAACATTTCTTGAAATTAAATTATAAATTTGCAACTATTAAATTATAAAATGAAATATACATATTATTTAATCTTTTCTTTAACCTTAGGATTATTTTCTTGTAAAACCGGTTCTCCAGAAAAAACAGTTACTTTTAAAGTTTGGGGTAATTGCGAAAAATGTAAGTCAGTAGTTGAAGCTTCTTGCGCTGTTGATGGTGTTATTGAAAAGGATTGGAAAATAGAATCGACATTAATGACTGTTACATTTGATACTACTAAAATCTCTTTAGAAAGAATTCAACAGTTAATTGCAAATTCTGGGTACGATAATGATAAATTTTTCGGTGATGATTATGCGTATTATAAGTTACCTGATTGCTGTCAGTATGATCGTAAACCGTTTGAATTAAAATAATTTTCTTTTATTTTTTGTAACTTTATGTGATAGATTTAATTATCTTTATTACTCACATGAACCGATATTTTTTATTTTCTTATTATAAATATTTTTTATATAAATACACATTTGGCTCTATCATTCATATTATATCCTTTGTTTGTATTATTAAATTAGCATCGTGTTCTACACAAAAAGTAAATCAAATAAGTACTGACCGGCTATATAAAAAAGAAAACAATGGACTTAATTCAAAATACACTATTTATCATATAAATGATAGTATTAGTAAATTGTTTTACGAAATTTCGAATGAAGCCTTGCTTTATAAAAAAACTGACACCAGCGATTCTTTTTACAGTCATTTAAAAGTAATCGTAAAAGTTAGTTCAGAAGATAATTTAACTTTAATAGATGATGTTGTTTCTTTTGAAATTAAAGATAAGCAAACA
This sequence comes from Bacteroidota bacterium, assembly GCA_947462425.1. Next base: position 5,074 of record CANHPI010000150.1, on the reverse strand, counting down.
GAAGCAATTGTTAACTTTTTGAAAGGTAACGTCTCGTTTAAATTAAAAAAAGGTTTCAACTATTATTTTAATATTAATGTAATTGATGAGAATAAAAAAACGATTTACACTAGTAGTGTATTTTCAAATAAAATAAATACAGAATCTAGGCAAAATTTTTTAATTACCAATTTTAAAAATGAAGTGATTTATTCGCCCTATTATAAAACGGGCGATTTGGTTTACTTACAATCTCTTCGAAATGAAAAAAAAACATATCAGGTTGATTATTTTAATTCTAATTTCAAACTTGCACCTCCGCCATTTTCAATGGAACATATGCCGCATTTTAGCTATAAACCAGATTCTACATTTAGTGTTGATTTAATAGATGGAAAAATTGAATTAAAGCTTCCTCAAAAAGGTTTTTTTCATTTACTAACTAATAATGAATTTAAAGATGGTGTTACATTTTTTGTATATGAATCATCCTATCCTAAAATTAAAAACACCGAACAGATGGTTTTATGTACTCGTTATATTATGGCAAAAAAAGAATTTGATAAATGTATGTTAGCTACAGATAAAAAAAACGCTATTGATGATTTTTGGTTAGATATTGCTGGTAGCAGTGAACGAGCTAAAGAATTGATTAGAAAATATTATGGAAGAGTGCAGGAGGCTAATAAACTTTTTACAAGTTATCAGGAAGGTTGGAAAACCGATAGAGGCATGATTTATATAGTATTTGGCGCACCCAATAAAGTTACCAAAATAAAAAATGGCGAAATTTGGTCGTTTGGAGAAGGGGCCAATTCAAACTCACTATTATTCTCATTTTTAAAAGTTATAAATCCGTTTACAGATAACGATTACTATTTAGAAAGAAGTGAAACTTTTAAAGATTCCTGGTATCAGTCTGTTGATATGTGGAGACAAGGAAGAATTTATTTGGATAATTGATTAAACTACAAAAGTTGTAAAGTTATGTAGTTTTAGCAAACTTTAATCTATAGGTTAAATTTCATAGATGTTTTAAATTTTTAATGTTATGCACTAGAAATTTAAAATATTAATTTGTCAAAAATTTTCTAATGCGTAGTTTGTTTTTAATTAGAAATTGTTGAGCCATAATTTTCGATACGATTTTAATTTATCATAATCATTAGCTTGCTTTTCTGTATTAAAAATGCGATTCCCTCTTGGATCATTTCCAACACCTGCTAGGTAAGCCCAATTTCCCCAATTACTGCAAACATCATAGTCTATTAATTGCTGTTCAAAGTAGGCTGCACCAAAACGCCAATCTAACTTTAAGTCATTACAAAGATAACTAGCTACGTTTTGTCTTCCACGATTACTCATATAACCGGTTAGCTTTAGTTCTATCATATTTGCATCAATAAAATCAACACCTGTTTCACCATTAATCCACCTTAGTAATCTATCGATATTATGTTGATGCATATTATCATTTTTAGCTTTTAGACCAGTTTGTTGAAAAAATAAGTTCGAGTATTTCTTCATCATAAACCTAAAATAATCTCGCCACAATAATTCAAACTCTAACCAATAGGTTGATTCGTTAGCCAAAAATTGAGCTTCATATTTTTTTAATTCATAGTAAATTTCTCTTGGTGATAAACAACCTAATCCTAACCAGGCAGAAAATTTTGTCGAATAATTTTCGCCTATCATTCCATTTCTGGTTTCTTTATAAGTTGATATTGCCTGTGTCTCAAATAAATATGTATTCAATCTTTTATATCCTTCTGTTTCTCCTCCTTTAAAATCAATTGCTGCACGACAATCTTTAATAACTTCGTTCAACCCCAGTTCTTCAATACTTGGCAAACAAAGCTCCTCAATAAATGGCGATTTGATGTTACTAGGTTTTAAAAATACTTCTCTAATAGTTGATTCTTTTTCGATTCGTTTTCTGAAATTAGTAAACACATCTGGTATATCCTTTAATGCAAAAGGCAAATCTTGCGCATGATATAATGTACTTGTGCTATAAGTTTCAAGTTGGCAATGTGCTTTCCACAATTCTTTTTCTACGAGCAATTGAGTTTGTTTTTCTTCATAGGCCACTTCCTTTTTACAGAATACTTTTTGAGCCTTATATTTTTGAGCTAATTTAAATAATTCGCACTCTGGTTTTCCTCTTACAATTATTAAACCTGAACCAAGGTTTCTTAAGTTTTTATCTAAATCAGCTAATGATTCTAATAAAAATTTAGCTCTAAAATTGCCGGTTTTATGAAATCCAAATTCAGTTGTTTTAAAATGGGCTTCATCAAAACAGTATACTGGTATAATCTCATCACTTTGTTCAATGGCTCGCACTAGGGTTTCGTTATCATGCAAACGTAAATCTGTTTTAAACCATACGATAGAAGTTCTCATATTACAATTTATAATTCATTAATATGTTTCAAATAATAATCTGCTTGTTCTAATAATTCAGCTTTTGCTGTTGGTTGCATTTTTCGCCATACATTATACATCATACCAATACGAGGATTTTTAGATAATTTTGATTCGTGTTTGTCGTAAAAATTCCAATACAAACTATTAAACGGACAAGCTTTATCTCCAGTTTTTTTTGCCTTATCATAAAAGCAACCGGCGCAATATGAACTCATTTTATTTATATATGTAGCTGAGCTTACATAGGGCTTGGAGCCTACAATACCGCCATCCGCAAACTGACTCATACCTCTTGTGTTTGTTATTTCAACCCATTCAAAGGCATCTATATAAATTCCTAAATACCATGCATCTACCTCATTGGGATTTACACCTGCCAATAAGGCAAAATTACCAGTAATCATTAAACGCTGAATGTGATGCGCGTATGCAAATTGCAAGGATTGATTAATGGCATTTTTCAAACAGTTCATTTTAGTGTTTCCTGTCCAAAACCATTGAGGTAATTTTTCAGAATGTTCAAAATAATTAAGCGCAGCGTATTCAGGCATTTTAAGCCAATAAATTCCTCTCATGTATTCTCGCCAGCCTATTATTTGCCTTACAAATCCTTCCAATTGATTGTACTCAATGTCGTTAGGCCTTTTTTTATATTCGCTTATAGCCTTATTTACAACTTCTTGTGGCGATATTAATTTAATGTTCATTGAAAATGACAAACGAGAATGATATAACGACCACTCGTTAGGCGCCATTGCATCCTGAAAAGTACCAAACAAGGGAAGACACTCTTTTACAAAAAAATCTAGTAATTGTAATGACTGACTTCTATTTATAGGCCACAAAAAGTTTTTGGAATCTACTACGCCTATAGTTTTTATGGATGTTTTTTTAATTTCTGTTTCAATGTCACTAACATCATTAGTGAAAATTAATGGAGGCGTTGGTTTATGATTTTTTGGTAATTTTTGTCTGTTATCTTCATCAAAATTCCATTTTCCATGTAAAGGTTTATCGCCATCTGAAATAAGTACCTGATGTTTTTTGCGCATATATCGATAAAAAGATTCCATTAAGAATATTTTTTTACCTTCAAATAAATTACCTAACTCTGCGCGTGAACTATAAAAATGTTCAGTATCAATGACGTTATTTGTGATGGTAAGTGTTTTACAATATTCTTTTAAAGATTGATCAACTCTGTATTCATCTGGGAATTGATATTCAAAACAGGAGAAACTATTTTTAATTATTAAAGCGTCTAAATTTTTATCAAAACTTTGTAAATTATCTTTATCGTTTAATTTTAGGTAAATAACTTTATGATGTAATTGTAATAATTCTTTTGCGAAATTTTGCATTGCCGCAAAAATACCTATCACTTTTTGTATATGATGTTGCGCATAATCTGTTTCGGTTCGTATTTCCATCATCACATAGGTAACTTTTTCATCAATTGTTTTAAACCATGAATGATTGATATTGAGTTGATCTCCTAAAATTAACCGAAGTGTTTTTTGTTTATTTTCTTTCATCATCATTTATTGTTCCTACATCTATCACTGCAATATTTAACTTCTGCCCAATTTTTTTCCCATTTTTTTCGCCATGTAAAAGGCTTATTACAAGTAATACAAATTTTGGACGGCAAGTTTTGTTTCTTTACACCTTTCATGTAAATAGAACAAGTTACAGATTTAAAAGTTTAACCTCTTTTTTAATATGAACATTATTGTTTAAAATACAAGCTTAATTGTATTTAAAAAGTAGTTTGAAAGAGAAAAATACTAGAAGTTAAAAATCAAAGAAAAAGTATGATTGATTTTTATTTTTTTTTGGTTAAATGTGATTTCGGATTATTGACATGTTTTGCTAAAATGCGTTTTCCTTCTATTTTCACATTCTCATTTTTTCTAAAACTCCAAACAATGTCACTTGCTTTTTTTCTTGTTTCTTCAAGGTCTACAATTGGTGTAGGGTAATCTCTTCCAATTTCACAATTATATAATTGTTGTTCTATTAACGTTAATTTGTGCGGTTCGTGTATTAAATGTGCAGGTATATTTTTTAATTCAGGTAACCATTGTTTAATAAATAATCCTTCAGAATCATGGTCTTCCGAGTTTTTAATCGGATTATAAATTCGTATGGTGTTTATGCCAGTTGTGCCACTTTGCATTTGTAATTGAGGGTAATGTATGCCAGGCTCATAATCTAAAAATTGTCGTGCTAAAAAATGAAGTTCGCGCCAATCTTGCCACAAATTAAAAACAAAAAATGAAACCACCATGGCACGCATTCTAAAATTTATATAACCGGTTGCTACAACGCAACGCATACAAGCATCTACAATAGGAACACCCGTTTGACCTGTTTGCCAAGCTTTAATATAAAAATCGTTTTTTGGTTTTATTAATGAATTGTAAGCGCGGTTAATGTTTTCAAATTCATAACGGCATTCATCTTCAAACTTTTGAATAAAATGGCAATGCCAATGCAAACGCGATACAAAATTAGTTAAGGCTCTTTTGTTTTCGCTAGTATTATAATGTTGCTTGGTATATTGATAAACCATACGCATACTAATATTGCCATACGTTAAATAAGGCGATAAGCGACTACATCCTTTTCTGCTAAGTAAAGGTTTACTAATATGTTTACT
>CANHPI010000149.1 GCA_947462425.1 Bacteroidota bacterium | reverse complement strand
CCTTTAAGCAATTATTAATGGTGGGTGGTTTTGATAGATATTATCAAATCGTCAAATGTTTTCGTGACGAAGATTTACGAGCTGACAGGCAACCTGAGTTTACGCAAATAGATTGTGAGATGAGTTTTGTGGAGCAAAAAGATATCTTAGATACTTTTGAAGGCTTAGTGCGTCACTTATTTAAAGCTGTTAAAAATATTGATATGCCTCATGTGCCACATATGACATATGCTGACGCTATGCAATTTTATGGTAACGATAAGCCTGATACTCGTTTTGAAATGAAGTTTGTGCAGTTGAATTCCCCCTTAGAAGGGGGTGTCCGCAGGACGGGGGATGTTGTTTCTGGTAAAAACTTTAAGGTATTTGATGAGGCGGAATTGGTAGTTGCTATTTGCGCTAAAGGTGCAGCGGAGTATACTCGCAAACAGTTAGATGAGTTAACTGAATGGGTAAAGCGTCCACAAATTGGAGCAACTGGTTTAGTATATGCGCGTCATAATACTGACGGCACTATTAAATCAAGTGTAGATAAATTTTATAGCGAACCTGATTTAAAAGCTTGGTCTGAGGCTTGCGGCTCTCAACCTGGTGATTTAATTTTAGTATTAGCAGGTTCCGATGAAAAAACGCGAAAGGCCATGAGTGAGTTACGTTTAGAAATGGGAACTCGTTTAGGTTTAAGAGATAAATCAAAATTTTCTGCTTTATGGGTAATTGATTTTCCTTTATTAGAATGGAATGATGGAGATCCTAATTTATTGGCATCTTTAGCAGGTCGTTGGCATGCAAAACATCATCCATTTACTTCTCCTAAACCGGAGGATTTTGAATTACTAAAAACAGATCCGGGAGCTGTAAGAGCAAACGCTTATGATTTAGTGATTAATGGTGTAGAAGTTGGTGGTGGAAGTATTCGTATTCATAACAAAGAGTTGCAAGCACAAATGTTTGATTTGTTAGGATTCACAAAAGACGAAGCTCAAAAACAATTTGGTTTTTTAATGAATGCCTTCGAATTTGGCGCACCTCCTCATGGTGGTTTAGCCTTTGGATTTGACAGGTTATGTTCTTTATTTGGTGGAAGCGATAGTATCAGAGATTTTATAGCTTTCCCTAAAAATAATTCGGGACGTGATGTGATGATTGATAGTCCAAGTGAAATTAGCGATGAGCAATTAAAAGAATTAAATATTTTATCTACTGTTGAAACAAAATAATTGATAATATTAGGTTGCATATCATTTTTAGTAATAGGATTAATTCTTGGATTAATTGGTGGTGGTGGTTCCATATTGGGCGTTCCTGTATTGGTTTACATTATGGGATATAGTGCAGATGAGGGAACTAGTTATTCACTATTTATTGTTGGCGTAACATCTTTAATAGGTGCTATCGCTTATTTAAAAAAAGGAGAAATTAGTTTTGAAGCTATTCTACAATTTGCTTTAGCATCTTTAACAACCGTGTTTTTTGTACGTCATTTTTTAATGCCTGTTATTCCTTCAATAATTTATTTTTCCGGATTTAAAATTTCAAAACACATGTTGATTATGATTATGTTTTCTGTTTTGATACTTGCATCATCAGTTAGTATGATTAAGAAAAAAAAATATAATAGAATTAACGAAGTCAAATGGGATGAATTTGCAAAAAGTCCAATGGGATTACCATTTGTTATTTTGCTAGGAATAACAGTTGGTTTTATTACTGCCTTTGTTGGTGCTGGAGGTGGTTTTATAATTGTGCCAGTATTGATTTTCTTTTTAAGATTAAATTTTAAAAAGGCAATTGGAACATCATTATGTATTATTGCTTTAAATTCTTTAATAGGATTTACTGGAAGCATCGGTCATCAAAAAATTGATTGGGCATTTTTGTTGATTGTTTCAGTCATTTGTGCAGTAGGAATTTTGCTTGGAAGTTTATTTTCTAATAAAGTTTCTCCGCAAAAATTAAAACCTGCTTTTGGTTGGTTTACATTGGCAGTTGGTTTTTTTGTTTTAATAAAAGAAACATTATTATAATATTGTGGCAAAATCTAAAGGAGGAGTGTTTAAAAAAATAGTTATGCTGTTTGTGTTATGTGCATTAACATTTGCAGCTTATTGGGTGTACGAAAATATTTTTAAAAGTAATGTACAATTAAACAGTAAAAAATTCACGTACATCTATATAAAAACAAATGCAACTTTTGATGATGTTTTAGAGGAGTTGTATTCCGAAAATATTATTGAAGATCGAAAAAGTTTTGAATGGATTGCTAAAGGAATGAATTTACCTAATAATATCCATTCAGGTAAATTTAGAATTGATATGAAGATGAGTAATCGGTCAATTATAAATATGATTAAGAAAGGGAAACAAGAAAAAGTTAAATTGTTTTTTAATTCTCAAATCAGAACCAAAGAACAATTTATAGATTACGTGTCTGATAAATTAGAAATTGAAAATGCAGACCTTAATAATTATTGCTCAAACGAATCTATTTTAAACGAAAAATATGGATTAAATAGCGAAAATTTTATGTCGTTCATTATTCCAAAAACGTATGAAGTTAACTGGACAATTCCCCTTGATGAATTATTTTCGTTATTTGAAAAATCTTATAGTGACGTTTGGACAAAAGAAAATATCTCAAAAGCAAAAGTTTTAGGATACACAATTCCTGAACTTGTTACAATTGCCTCTATTGTTCAAAGTGAAAGTCATATTAAAACAGAACAACAAAAAATTGCCGGTGTCTATATTAATCGCTTAAAGCAGGATATGAAATTACAAGCAGATCCAACAATTGTGTTTGCAAATGGAAATTTTGATGTACAGCGTGTTTTATCAGTAGATAAGGAAATAGACTCACCTTATAATACCTATCGCTATAAAGGTTTACCTCCCGGACCAATTTGTTTGGTAAACACTTCTGTAATTGATGCCGTTTTAAATTATACTAAACATAATTACACCTACTTTTGTGCGAATGCTGATTTTAGTGGGTATTCGTGTTTTACAAATGAGTATAGTATTCATCAAAAAAATGCAAAGGCATATCAAACCGCTTTAAATAAAAGGGGAATAAAAAGATAATCAAAACTATGTTTAAAGAAAAATTAAATAAAAAATTAGCAACTGCCATAACCGAACATGGTTTTGAAGTACCTAAACCATTGCAATTAAAATCTATTCCAAAAATTAACGGAGGTTCTGATTTAATTGGAATTGGGCCAAAAGGTTGCGGAAAAAGTTCAACAATTATTATTTCAGCTATTCAAAAATTAGTTAGTGCTTTTGAAGATGCACCTCGCGCTTTAATTATTGTTTCAGATGAAGTAAAAGCTTTGGAAATGAAGGAACAATTTAAATTGTTTTCATATAATACGGATTTAAGATCAGAGGTTGCTTTTGAAGGCGGTAAAATTGATGCACAAACGGAGGCTATATATTTTGGAACTGATGTTGTTATTGGCACTGCAAAAAGAGTTTTAGAAATTTATTTTCGAAAGAATTTTAATTTGAATAAAATAAAATTATTTGTCATTGATGATGCCGAGATGATTATTAAAAACGGATTGCAAGGGCAAATAGATAGACTTGCTTTAAGTTTGCCTAAGTGCCAGCATTTAGTTTTTACAAATGAGCTGACTCCTAAAATTGAAAAGTTAATTGAGAAATTTATTATTGCACCAATTATTGTTGAGGTAGAAGAATAAATTTATTTAAATCTTTCAAACGCTTCCTTTTCTAATTCTTCTCTATGGTTTGGATGAGCAATTTTAATTAGTTCTTTAGCGCGTTGTTCCATATTCATTCCAAATAAATTAACGGCACCAAATTCGGTAACTACCCAATGTATGTGACCACGTGTTGTAACCACACCAGCCCCTTTTTTTAAAAAAGGTACAATACGTGAAATTCCTTTTGCTGTAATGGAAGGCATTGCTATTATTGGTTTACCACCTTCAGAAAGTGCTGCTCCTCTAATAAAATCCATTTGTCCGCCTATTCCTGAATATTGGTAGGTACCTATGGAATCGGAACATACTTGCCCCGTTAAGTCAATTTCAATGGCACTATTAATAGCAGTTACTTTAGGGTTTTGACTTAATACTCGAGGATCATTTACATAATCAATAGCCAACGATTTAATGATTGGATTATCATCTGCAAAATCATACAATGCACGTGTACCCAATAAAAAAGATGTAACACAGTAACCTCTTACTTTTTTCTTTTGGCTATTATTAATGATGCCATTTTTTATTAATGGAATAGCTCCATCCGAAAACATTTCGGTATGTAACCCTAAATTTTTATGATTGCTTAAATTTCTTAAAACAGAATCGGGGATCGTTCCAATTCCTAATTGTAAGGTGGCGCCATCTTCTATAAGTTCTGCTACTAGCTTACCAATTTTTTTTGTAGTTTCATCTGCGCCTTCATTATAATTTACTTCTGGCAGTGGTTCGTCAATCCATACCGCTGCATCAAATTTACTAAAAGGCACAAAGCCATCACCGCTAACGCGTGGCATGTTAGGGTTTACTTGTGCTATTACTGTTTTTGCAGTATCTATCGCTGCTCTCGCAATATCCACAGAGGTTCCTAAAGAGCAATAACCGTGCTTGTCTGGTGGCGAAACATGAACGATGGCTACATCAAGCGGTAAAATATTTCGCGTAAATAAAAGCGGAATTTCGCTTAAAAAAACAGGTACGTAATCGCCCGTTTTATTATTTACTGCTTCACGATTTGATTTTGAAACAAATAAAGAATTAATAAAAAAGTGTCCTTCTAATTCAGGACTATTTAAATCAACACCTTGCTGGGTTATGCTTACAAGTTCTACTTGTTTTAGTCTGTTTTTTTGCTCAAGTAGTTTATTAATTAAGTGAATAGGTGTAGCAGCACTGCCATGTAAAAAAACACGGTGGTTAGATTGCACTAATTGTAATGCTTCTTCGGCGGTTTTATAATTGTATAATGGTGGCATTTACAGGAATGATAAAGTAAGAGCGTTTTAAAATTTCACTATTTTTTTGACACTATTATTTTTATGGATGTCTTGTAATTCAATAAAATAAATTCCCTTTTTAAAAATTGAAAAATCTATTGTTGTTTTTAAGTTATTTTGAATATCATTGATTGAAAACATCATATTTCCAAAGATATCAAATATGCTTGCTTTAGTTAGTGATAAAGATGTATTTTCAATCGTTAAAATATCATTGACAGGATTTGGATACATAGCAAATAAATATTGATTGTTACTATTATTATTTTGAATGGCTGTCACACTACAATCCAATTTATTAATATAATCCCAAAGTACATTATCAAATGTTGAAGCTGCCAAGGTACTTGCATCTGCAGCATTGCCTTGTCTAACTATTACTAAATTTTGACTTGGTACCACATAAATTTTTTGATCGTTTTTTCCTAAAGCAGCATACATGTCGTTAGGCGCATTACTCATTAAAGTTCCAGGAAATACTATTTGGTATCCCGGTGCCATCTTGCTTGCTTTTCCATTAAGCCACCATAAATAGCCATATGCTAAATTTAAATTTTGCGAAGTGTTGGTCATCGCTCTAAAATAGGCAGTGTCCTTCATCAGAGTATCTGTATTCCAAATACCTTTATTTAAATTTAATAAACCAAAACGAGCCATGTCTCTGGCTTTGCTATAATATACCTGCTGTAACCAAAAACCAGTCATTCCTGTTTTTGTTTCTATCCAATTATTGGTAATTGTATTATAGGTTTGTCCCACAGCGTTACTTACCACGTCTTGTACTTTTCGATAAGCTCCTGTGTGATATGCCCAACGCGTACCTGCATTTGCTGTATAAGTTAAACATGCTTTGGCCGTATCTTCATTATCGCAAGGTAAAGGTGGTGCATCTTGCAAACCGCTTGTCATGTTAAGTAAATGTTTTACGGTAATCATATTTTCTTTAACTAATGGAGCACTTGTCCATCCGGTTCCTAAATATTGCGAGATTTGATTATTAATATTGATAAAACCTTTTTGTTGTGCAACTCCTGTTATGAAACTTGCTAAACTTTTACTTGCTGAAGCCCAATACCATAGTGAGTCTTTAGTATATGGTCCAAAATATTTTTCTAAAACACGTTTGCCGTTTTTTAATATGATAAATGATTTTGTATTTTTTATTTGTAAATAATTGTAAAGCGAATCAATTCTGGCTTGACAGTAATTTAAGTTAGAAGGTAATATTGAATCCCATACATTACCTGTTGTTGGTGGAAAATAAAAACTTTGCGATTTGCCGATAAAATTTAATAAGAGAACTACTGTTATTAGTTTGATTTTTTTATTCATAACATTATAATTGATTGTTGTTGACTATAATGAAGGTACAAAAGTTTAAACTAGAATTAAAAATATTTACCTTACATTTATAACAAATGGAAAACACAACAGTTACAAAATGGTTTTTACTAATAGGGAAAGTAGAAGGCTATAGCTATCTATTATTATTGTTTATAGCCATGCCTTTAAAATATTTATTCCATACACCTGAGTATGTGCGACCAATTGGAAGCATACACGGTGTTTTATTTGTAGCATTTATGTTATTATTAGCGCTCATGTTTTTTAAAGTAAAACTTTCTTTTAAAAATTCTGTTTTTGCATTTTTATTGTCTTTGGTACCTTTTGGAACTTTTTTCTTAAAGAGATTGGTTTAATTATCTACCTATTATTATTTAATGCCATCTAGTTTATTGAAAAATTAGGTTTTTGAATTCCCGTAATTATTCGCTAATTTTCAGTTTTAATTAGCTTTATATTTCTATGAACAAATTACAAAACTACGCCTTAGGGCAATGGGCTGCTGGTTCCGAAAGCGGGCAGGAATTATATAACGCTATTACAGGTGAAGCAATTGCCACTGTT
>CANHPI010000148.1 GCA_947462425.1 Bacteroidota bacterium | reverse complement strand
CGGAGAAACAATTTAATTTAATGATTAAAAAACCAGAGTTTTTGTTTTTTAAAAACATGATTGGTGCTCCCTCAGTAACTATACATTTAAATGATCAATGTTTTTTTTATGATCAACAATTTAAGTGGTTGGTTGATATTGATTTTTATATGCAGTTTTTGTTTAATAAACAAAAAGTTGCTTTTTTACCTAAACAATTGGTTTCAACAGCTCACGATACTGCTGGCCAGGTTACAACAACAGTGATTGATGATAAAAATATACAGATTAAAGAGCATGTCTTATTATTTAATAAAATAAAAAAACATGCTGTTACACAAAAAGGGTTTGCAGATTTTTTTGATTACTTATTTTACAAGCATCAACTAAACACATACTCAGATTTGATAACAATTGTTCCTGAGGCTGACGAAAACAAGCAGTTTTTTGTTGACGTGATAAATAACTTAGCTAAATTTCGTTCATGGAAATGGTTTAAAAAGCGTTTTTTTGAAAGTAGATACAATAATTATATATTTAAGTTAGAACAGTTTATATGATTGTTGTTAAGTTAATAGGTGGTTTAGGGAACCAAATGTTTCAATATGCTGCTGGGCGAAGCCTCGCTCATATGCATCAAACTGAATTGTACCTTGATACAACTTTTTTGGATAAAAATCCAAATGGAGCTTATACAAAACGCAATCTCGAATTATCGATTTTTGATATTGATTTGAAAAAAGTTTCACCAGAACAAAAACTATTGTTTAATATCGACCAATCAAATAAGTATAGCCGAACCCTTCAAAGGCGTTTCCCTAAGTTGTTTAAAAATATGTATGCTGCAGAATCCGGAAACCTATTTCAAAAACAGTTTTTTAATTTTCCTGAGAATACTTATTTGGATGGATTTTGGCAAAGTGAAAAGTATTTTAAATCCATTGAATCGATTATTATTCAAGAGTTTAAACCTAAAGAAAGTTTAAATGCTGAAAATGAGAATTGGCTAGAAAAAATTAAGTCAGTCAATTCTGTTTCTGTTCATGTAAGAAGAGGAGATTATGTTTCTCTTAAAAATGCAAAGGAACATCACGGAAATGTGACCAAACAATATTATCAATCGGCAATTAAGTCTTTGAAAGAAAAAAACAGAGACATTGAATTATTTGTTTTTTCTGACGATTTAGAATGGTGTGAGAATAATTTGAAATTCGATATTTCAACGTATTATGTTGATGTTAATCAGCAGCAAAATTTTCATTTAGACTTATATTTAATGAGTCATTGTAAAAGCAATGTTATTGCAAATAGTAGTTTTAGTTGGTGGGCTGCTTGGCTTAATCAAAATAGGGATAAAACAATTATAGCACCTAAGGAATGGTATGCTAATAATGTCATGTCATCAAAAGATTTAATTCCAGATACTTGGATACAATTATAAATAATACTAAACCAAAAATCTCTGTTGTAATGTCTGTTTACAACAGTAGTTTGTATTTAAATCAAGCTATTGATAGTATTTTGAATCAGACCTATTCCAATTTTGAGTTTATTATTATAAACGACGGCAGTACGGATGATAGTTTAAGTATTATTAAGACCTATTCTGATAAACGAATAAAGTTATTGGAGAATGATGGTAATAAAGGTTTAATTTATTCTTTAAACAAGGGAATTGCGGAGGCTAGCGGAGAGTTCATAGCAAGAATGGATGCGGATGATGTATGTGTTAGTACAAGATTTGAAAAACAAGTACATTATATGAACGCGCATGTAGATATTGGTGTTTTGAGTTCGGATTATTATAGCTTTAATGAAACGTCAAAACGCTATATGCGTTCAATAGATGGGGATTCGAGAATTAGAACATTTTTATTATTCACGGCTACAGTTTGTCATCCGGCATTAATGATTCGTAAGTCGGTTTTAGAAATTAACGGATTGAATTATTCTGTTTCAGCTAAGCATGTTGAAGATTTTGATTTGTGGACACGTTTAGCATTATATACAAAATTTGCTACTATTAAAGAGGCGCTTTTAAATTATAGAGATCATGCTTCACAGGTCAGTCATGTTTATTCAGATTTACAGAAGATTAATTCAAACACTGTAAGGCATAATTACCTGAGTGCTTTAAACTTTGTTTATACTCCTACTGAACTAAATATCCATAATTTAATTTCTTGTAATAAAAAAATAACCTCTAAGCAAGATTTAAAGGCCATTGAAAACTGGCTAACTAAATTGATAGAACAAAATCAAACTATGAGAAAGTTTGAGTCAGATGGGTTTAATTCTGCAATAGCTAAAGTTTGGATTGATTGTTGTGGAAATACAAACTTAGGCTTACATTCCTATTTTAAATACTTGTTTTCTAGTTTGAAAAAATACCAATTAAGTTCATCGTTTTTAGAACTTAAATTATTCGCTAAATGTCTTATCCGTTGGGTAAAATAGTGTGAATGATGTTGTTAAGTTCTTCTCCGTATTTATCCCAATTTAATGATTTGTCAAACTCTTCTCGGGTTGTTATTTTCAAACAATTAAATGTTTCTTTATCGGAAAACACTTTAGCAATTTTGTTGGCATATTCTTTTCCTGTGTCATTATAGTCAATTAAATAACCATTTTTACTTTCATGTAAATGGCCCCCAACTCCACCTGTATTGGCAATAAAGCAAGGCATGGCAAATGCACTTGCTTCACAAATAACTATAGGAGTGCAATCAAAACGAGTAGGTAAAATTAATACATCATGCTGCATAAAAACATCATAAAGTTGTTTCATGCCTTCGGTAGAGTTTTTATTAATAAAAGGAATAATTTTTAGTTTTTCGTGCTTAAATTCGACTGGAGGGATGCATCCGCAAACTGTTAGCTCAGCGTTAATCCCAAGTTTAATTAGTTCTAATAAACAATTATATGCGATATATCCGCCTTTACTTTCCCAGTACACCCCAATAAATAATAGCCTTAAAACATTAGTTGTAGATTTATTTTTAACTTCTTGAGGGCTTGGTAAAAGTGCCATGTTTGCACCAAAAGGAAGTTTTTTAATTTTATTGGTAGGTAATTGATAATCGTTAATTAATGATTTTATTGCCCAGTCGGATGAAACAATAATTTTAGAGCAATTATCAAAAGCTAAGCGTTCAATTTTACGAGTTTCTTTTTCTGATAAACTCAATAATCCTGATAGTGATTTATGATAGTTTAGTGATAAATTAATGGTAGCATCTGAAATATAGACAATCGGTAGTGACGTTTTAATGTATGCCAATTCGCAAACGGCAGCCGGAGCAATAATAACGTCAAAGTTTTGTCCTTTTAGTTTTTTATTAAAGTATTTAGCATAAGCTTTAGCTAATAAGTGGCTATGGCGATAGTTGTAGCGTTTTTTTAAAATTAATTGCGAAATACCAGTTAAAATTTTTCCAATTAGACTTGCTAATTTAGGCTCATAGGGCCCAAGAGGTATAACTTCACCACTGTATTTATTTAAAGTATTGTATATACTAAAATGCGTTCCAGACCATACTTTTTTATCCCTAGGGTCGCTGGCAGATAGGTATGCAATTTTTAATTTTTTCACCGTGAATTAATAGCAAATATACTACAATATGTAGGCTCAAATACCTCAATTAATTATATTTGCGTTATATGATTAAGTCGCAATCTGTTAAAATTAGTATAGTAATAGTTAGTTACAATGTTTGCGAGTTTGTGTTAAAAGGAATTGATTCAGTTTACACCTACCTGAAATATCCCGTTCAAATTATATTGGTAGATAATAAATCAGTAGATGCAACAGTTGAGGAAGTGAAGAAAAAATTTCCTGATGTTGAAGTTATTGTAAATACTGATAATAAAGGTTTTTCGGCAGCTAATAATCAGGCATTTCATTTATGTACAGGCGACATAATAATGATGCTAAATCCGGATGCAGCCTTTATTGATGAGTCTATTAATTTAATGATTGAAGAGATAATAAAGCATGACGGAAAGGATATTCTGATTGGTCCTCGTATTGTAAATCCCGATTTATCATTTCAAACCTCTTGTTGGAAATTCCCGTCACCTTTACAGCACGTGTTAGAGTTGTTTTTTCTAAATACAATGATTGATACAACTTCATATTATTTTCAGGATAAAAAAGAAGTTATGCAGGTAGATTTTTTATCGGGTGCTTGCATGGCATTCAATAAACAAACACTTATCAAACTTGTAGGTTTAGATGTAAATTTATTTTGGATGGATGATGCTGATGTGTGTAAGCGCAATAGTGAGCTTGGCGGAACAAATTATTTCTTTCCATTGTCAACTATTAGTCATTACTTAGGGCAATCATCAAAAAAAAACCAGCGTGTAGTTATCTCAAATCAAATTATTAGCAAACTAAAATATTACAAAAAACACAAACAGTTTAGTTTTTTTATCGTATCTCTACCTATATTTATTTTTCAAATTCTAACACGCATGCCTTTGTTTTTTTTAATAGGCATTATTAAGCCAATTTACCTAAAAAAAGCAGTCGCCTACCTATATACTTTTAAAAGATTAATGGCGTATTTAATTATAAATAAACAAACTGTTGTATCATGAAGGTGTTGTTGTTATCAGATAGTGCATCTGAGCATACTGAAAAATGGGCTTTAGGTTTGGCTTCCAACGGAATTCAAATCGGATTGTTTAGTTTTAATAAAGCACGTTATTCCTGGTATAAAAATTTTTCAAATATAACTTTGTTATTTGAACCTGATGAACGCATTAGTGGTTCTGCGCTATCCGAGAAAATTAATTACCTCAAATATTTAAAGCCTCTAAAGCAAAAAATAAAAGAGTTTAATCCTGATATTTTACATGCTCATTACGCTAGTAGCTACGGATTGTTAGCAGTATTGTCTAGGTTTAATAGAGTAGGGGTTTCTGTCTGGGGATCAGATGTTTATGATTTTCCAAAACAAAATTTTGTTTTTAAAAACATATTGAAATACGTTTTAGCTAAAGCAGATTTTATTTGTTCTACAAGTCACTGTATGGCTAAAGAAACCTCATTATACACCTCCAAATCAATTACAGTAACTCCCTTTGGTATTGATGTTGAGCGTTTTAATAGATTAGATAACCAGTTGCCTTTTGCTAATTCGAACGAAATTAATATTGGTAATATAAAAGCCATTGAAACAAAATATGGCGTTATCATTTTAATTGAAGCTTTTGCAAAAGTTGTGAAATGTTTTCCAAATAAAAACATACAACTGTTTTTAATTGGAGATGGATCAGAAAAGGATAACTCTAAACAACTTGTTGAAAAATTAGGATTAAAAAATAAAGTAATTTTTACAGGACGAATTCCTCATGCAGATATACCTGAGTGGCATCGTAAATTGGATGTATTTGTTAGCTTATCTGTTTTAAACAGTGAAAGTTTTGGTGTATCTTTAGTTGAGGCCATGTCATCACAAACATGTATAGTTGCATCGGATGTTGAGGGCTTTAAAGAGGTATTAGGAACGGATAATAGTTGTGGAGTTATTGTGCCTAAAAACTCAGTTGAAGCAGCATCGAATGCTTTAATTCAATTAATAGAAAATCCTGTTAAATCTTTAGAAAAATCAAAGAAAGCTAGGTTGAGAGCTTTGGCTCATTTCAATTGGAAAGATAACATTCAGCAAATGATTAACGTTTATCATAATGTTTCAGAGTCTGTTTAAAGTTTATAAAATGAATCTATTATAGTTTATTTTTGAGTAAGAAAAGACGAATTTTACATTCATCGTGCAATAGTTTGAATGAATAAACATAAATAATTTGTAACCTAAAATAATCATTATATATAATCATTATAAAGATGATAGATGAATTTTAAACAGACCACTCATAAATAAAAATAATTGAAACTATATCATTTAAAACACACTGAGATTGATTTGAAAAAATGGGATAAATGCATTTTATCCTCGGATACACCTTTAGTTTTTGCTCAAAGTTTTTATCTTAATTCAACTTGTCCTAATTGGGAAGGTTTAATAATTAACGATTATGAAACAGTATTTCCAATTACTTCAAAATCAAAATACGGATTCAAATATTTACCACAACCCCCTTTTACATCTCAATTAGGTGCATTTGGAAATGTTAATGAGGAGAGACTGAATTTATTTTTGAATTATATTTTAGCTCAATTTAAGTTAATTGAAATAGAATTAAATGCTTCAAACAGATTTAAATCATATGATAAATATGATAAAAAAACGTTTATAATTAATTATGCTGAAGGATTTAACTACAATCAGAATACTAAAAGAAATATTACAAAGGCTAAAGAATTGGGATTAACAGTAGAGTTAATTTCAGAAAAAGAAGTCTTAATGTTGTCAACACAAAAACTAACCCCATTTTTATTACATGGCCTAAAGCTATCTTACCCTGTTGTTAAAAAATATGAGATGTTGTTAAGTAATTCCATTCATAACCATCAATTAATTGCTTTTAAAGCCATAGATCAAACTAACACTATAATGGCAATGGGTCATTTTATTTCTAATGGGAAACATACCTTGTTTTTAAAAGGAACAAATTTTGACAAAAAAGAAAAAAGTGGCAGTATGCATCTTCTTATGGATTATGCTATTAATTATTTTTCTGATAAAACAAAAGTATTTGATTTTGGAGGTGGTTCAAATTCGGAAGGATTAGCTAATTTTTATAAAGGACTCGGTGGTACACAATTAACCTACCATATGCTAAAAGTTAATAAATTACCACGGTTAATTAATTTTATTAAAAATAAAAGTTGAAAAATCTTTTTTAGGTAATTTTATTCAGTTATTTATACTCTTGAAACTTCTTATTTTAACCCAGTATTTTCCACCTGAAGTTGGAGCACCTCAAAATAGATTATTTGAGTTATCTGTTCGTTTAAAACAATTAGGGATAGATGTTACTGTTTTAACT
>CANHPI010000147.1 GCA_947462425.1 Bacteroidota bacterium | reverse complement strand
TCTGCAGTGAGCGGGTACGCTATTTATTTTACTAACCAAAATTCTACAGCTCCTATTGAGGAATTAGAAAGAATAGTTGGTCTTTTAGATAAAAGTATTTTAAATACAAAGTACGGTTTATTAGCTCAAGAAAAAATCAAACAATTAAGGGGCACTACCATCGGCTACCCGGCACTAAACTTTGCGCAAGCTGATCCAAATGGCAAAATGGTTAATTTAACCGACTTAAAAGGAAAATATGTTTTAGTTGATTTTTGGGCAAGTTGGTGCGGCCCATGCAGAGCAGAAAATCCAAACGTAGTTAATGCCTACAATAAATACAAAGACAAAGGTTTTACAGTATTAGGAGTTTCTTTTGATCAAGTGAAAGAAAAATGGGTACAAGCCATTGAAAAAGATAATTTAACTTGGACACAAATTAGCGACCTTAAAGGTTGGGGTAATGAAGCCGGAAAACTATATGGTATCACAAGCATTCCGCAAAATCTTTTATTGGATAAGGAAGGTAAAATTGTTGCCAAAAACTTAAGAGGAGCTGATTTAGATGCAAAACTTGAAGAAATCATTAAATAAACCATTTTTATTAACTACTAAATTTAGCAAACACACATTCGTAAATTCGTATCAATATTTATTATAAATTTGCTAGCCTTAAAAAAAACAAATTATGAAGAAACGCACTTTAGTATTTTTAACTGTATCTGCTATTAGCTTAACAACTGTTGCACAAATAAGTGAACCTGTAATAATGACCATAAACGGAAAATCTGTTTATAAGAGTGAATTTGAAAATGTTTACAAAAAAAACAGTGGTAAAGAAGTTAGTAAAGAACAAAAATCAGTGAAGGAATATGTAGATTTATTTTCTACATTTAAAATGAAAGTTTTTGAAGCTGAAGCTAATGGATTAGATACCAATAGTTCATTTAAAACAGAATTAGCAGGTTACCGCAAACAATTAGCGGCCCCTTACTTAACTGATAAAAACGTGAATGATGCCTTATTACAAGAGGCATACGACCGCATGAAAACAGAAGTAAAAGCGGCTCACATTTTAGTGCGTGTTACTGAAGATGCATTACCAAAAGATACCATTGAAGCTTATACAAGATTAATGATTATTCGCGATGCTATCATCGGAAAAACGCCTACTGCAGCTAAAATTAGCGAATACGAAAATTTATTAAAAAAGAGTTCTTCTGCATTAACTAAAACATCCACTAAACAAGATACAATAAATTATAACACGAAATTAAATTCCGTAAAAGGCATTACGGCTATCTTAACTTCAAGTACTGATAAATTTACTGCCGCTGCAAAAAAAACATCCGAAGATCCTTCTGCTGTTGATAACGGGGGAGACTTAGGGTATTTTACATCTTTACAAATGGTATATCCTTTTGAAAATGCAGCTTTTAAAACTAATGTAGGTGATATGACCATGCCTGTGAGAACTCGTTTTGGATACCATATTTTAAAAGTTTCTGATAAACGTCCTAGTCAAGGTGAAATTTTAACTGCTCACATCATGGTTAAATTTGCTAAAGACATGCAAGAAAAAGAGAAGGCAAACTTAAAAACTAAAATAGACGAAATTTATACTAAATTAAAAGCTGGAGAAAAGTTTGAAGATTTAGCACGTCAATTTTCTGATGATAAACCAAGTGCAGAAAAAGGTGGGCAATTACAATGGTTTGGAAGCAGCCGTATGCCAATTGAATTTGAAAAAGCAGCATTTGCTTTAAATAATAATGGCGATTATAGCGAACCATTTATGACAACTTACGGTTGGCATATAGTAAAACGTATTGATAAAAAAGGCTTAGCTTCTTTTGCTGATATGAAAGGTGATTTAAAACAACGTATTGGAAAAGATAGCCGCACTCAAGCAGGAAGAACCTCTTTAATTGCAACCATCAAAAAAGAAAACAACTATAAAGAAAATGCCCCAGCGTTAAAAGAATTTTTAAAGGTAATTGATACAACTGTATTTCAAGGAAAATGGGAAGCTAAAAAAGCTGAGAAACTAGGTAACAAGTTATTATTTAATTTAGGAACAACTAATTTTACTCAAAACGACTTTGCTAAATATATTGAGTCTCACCAAACATCAAGACCAAAAACAGATTATAATATGTTCATACAACAATCTTATAAAGAGTTTGTAGATGAAACAGTTATTAATTTTGAAGATGCAAATCTTGAAACAAAATATCCTGATTTCCGTAACTTATTAAAAGAATACAGAGATGGTATTTTATTATTTGACTTAACAGACCAAAAAGTTTGGAGTAAAGCTGTAAAAGATACTGCTGGGTTAAAAGAATATTATTCTAAAAACAAAAACAACTTTTTGTGGGATGAACGTGCTGATGTAACTATGTATAATTGTGCAAATGATAAAGTTGCAAAAGAAGTTCGTGGTTTATTAAAGAAAAACAAAACAGAAAAAGAAATAGTTGAAACCGTTAATAAAACATCTCAATTAAACGTTACTGCTGAATCAATTACCTATTTAAAAGGTGAAAATAAAAATGTTGACACTAACTGGAAACAAGGACTTGCTGCTACTGACATTAAAGATGTAAAAGACACTAAAACTATAGTTTTAGTTGTAAATAAATTAATGGAAAAAACTCCAAAAACTATTGCTGAAGCAAAAGGAATGATTACAGCCGACTACCAAAACTATTTAGAAAAAGAATGGTTAGCTTATCTTAAAAATAAATACACTGTAAAAGTAAACGAAGAAGTTTTAAATACAGTAAAATAAAAATAAATAAATACACAAAAAGGCTGTAACAGGATCTGATACAGCCTTTTTGTTTTATAAATCACTCTTTGTCAATATATAAAAATATAAAAAAAACAATTTTGTTTGGGCATTTTTTGCTAGTAACAATAGCGTGTACAAAATCTTCTGATAATAATGAAGAACAAGGAAATGTGATTGCAAAAATTAATACAAGCATTTTATATACAAGCGATATAGAAAAAATTTCACAAAATGGATTATCAAAATCTGATAGTTTAATTTTTATTCAAAATTACATTAACAATTGGGCTAATAATGAAGTGTTTTACCAACAAGCCCTTAATTATTTAACCGAAGAAGAATTAAATATCAATAAGGAAATTGAGGAATATAAAAAAAACCTATTATCGTATAAATTCCAAACAAAACTTATTAATGATAAACTAGATACTAATGTTTCAATATCCCAAATTGAAGATTATTACAAAGCCAATACGCAAAACTTTTTGTTAAAAAATAATATCGTAAAAGTATTGTACGTTAAAACTCCTGTTAATATTCCTAACATCGAAAAATTAAAAAAACTGTGTTACTCAACATCCCAAAAAGATGCCGAACAATTAAACAGTATGTGTATTCAATATGCTAATAATTATTATATGAATGATAATACCTGGTTAATGTTTGATGATTTAAAAAAAGAAATCCCTCAATTAAAAGAAGTTCCTGACTACACCGTTCAGAATGGGAAAATATTTGAGTTTACGGATGCTACAAGTTTTTACTTTTTAAAAATTATTGAAGTAAAGTCTAAAAACACATTGTCGCCTTTAAATTTCGAAAAAAACAATATTAAAAACATGTTGATTAATCAACGCAAGCAGCAACTTATTACAAGTATTAAGAAAGATTTTTTTGATAAAGCCAAAACAAATAAAGAATTAAAAATTTATAATTAACTTAGTAAAATGAACTTAAAATTAATTGCTTCCTTTTTTTTATTTTTTACAATTATCTCAAATGCTCAACCACAACTATTAGATAAAGTAGTTGCTATTGTTGGAAAAAACCCGTTATTATTTTCTGAAGTTGAAACTACTCTTTTACAACAAAAAGAAAAAATAGAAGCTGGGGCAAATGCAAAATGTAAAATATTTGAAGATTTACTATTCCAAAAATTACTTTTAGCTCAAGCAGACAGAGATAGTATAGTTGTAGCCGATACTGAAGTAGAAAACGAGCTAAACAGAAGAATTCAATACTATGTAGGAATGTTAGGTAGCGAAGAAAAATTTGAAGCTTACTACGGCAAACGTATTAGTGTTTTTAAAGATGAGTTAAAAGATGATGTAAAAAATCAATTACTTGCTCAAAAAATGCAACAAAAAATAACAGGTGATACAAAATTAACACCTAACGAAGTTAGAACATTTTTCAGTTCGCTTCCTTTAGATAGTTTACCACTTATAAATTCTGAATTAGAATTAGGACACATTGTAAGAAAACCACCAATTACAGACGAAGCCAAAGCAGCCGTTAGAGCACAATTGGATGTTTTTAGAAATAGAGTTACAAATGGAGAAAGTATCAGCGTAATTGCAGCATTGTATAGCGAAGATCCTGGTTCTGCAAAAAATGGTGGTTACTATGAATTTGGTAGAGGACAAATGGTTCCTGAATACGAAGCCGTAGCATTTCGTTTAAAACCAGGAGAAGTTTCTGAAATATTTGAAACCTCTTATGGTTATCATTTTATGCAGTTAGTTGCTCGTAAAGGAGAAATGGTACAAGTGAGACATGTATTAATGTCGCCAAAGATATCTCAATTAGAAGTTTTAAAAGCTAAGGAAGAATTAGATAGTATCAGGCAAATAATTACAGATGGAACTATGACTTTTTCAGAAGCTGCCTTAAAATTTAGTAGTGATAAAGATACTAAGCAAAATGGTGGTTTAATTATAAATCCTAATTCTAATAGTACTAAATGGGAATTAGATGAAATTGGCGAGGTAGATCAAAATTTAGTATTTATGTTAGAAAATCAAATGAAAGTTGGCGATGTTAGTCCGGTTATACAATATGTTGGATCAGATGCAAAACAAGCTTGGCGTATTGTTTATTTAAAATCAAGAACAGAACCTCATAAAGCAAACATAAAAGATGATTATATTAAATTATTAAATATGGCTACTTTCGAAAAACAAAAAACAGCCATTAAACATTGGATCGAAAAAAAATCAAAATCAACTTATATTAAAATTGATGATGAATTTAATACTTGTAAATTAGAATATAATTGGACTATAAATCCTTAATAAGTTAATTAGATGATAAATTATAAAAACGATGTTGAAGCCATAGATGCTTTTGTTGTAAAATACAAAGAACTAAATGCGGAAATAGGTAAAGTTATTGTTGGACAAAACGATACTGTTAAAAATGTATTAATTTCTATTTTTTGTAAAGGACATTGTTTATTAGTTGGTGTTCCTGGATTAGCAAAAACCTTATTAGTAAATACTATTGCTGATGTATTAGGATTATCTTTTAATCGAATTCAATTTACCCCCGATTTAATGCCTAGTGACATTGTGGGTTCTGAAATTTTAGATGAACAACGTAACTTTAAATTTATTAAAGGGCCATTGTTTGCGAATATTGTTTTGGCCGATGAGATTAATAGAACTCCACCAAAAACACAAGCGGCATTGCTTGAAGCCATGCAGGAACGTTGTGTAACTACTGCAGGTAAAAAATACGAATTAGGAAATCCGTTTTTTGTTTTAGCTACTCAAAATCCTATTGAACAAGAAGGAACTTATCCCCTACCCGAAGCTCAATTAGACCGTTTTATGTTTAACGTATGGTTAGATTATCCAAGCTTTCAGGAAGAATTACAAGTTGTGAAATTAACGACCTCTGATATAAAAGTAGAACTAAATAAAATAATTTCCGCAGAAGAAATAATCTATTTTCAAAACGTAATTCGTAAAATACCTGTTGCCGATAACGTGTTAGAATACGCAGTTAAATTGGTAAACAAAACCCGTTTAAATTCTGAATTTAGTTCCGACATTACGAAAAAATATTTAGCATGGGGAGCTGGTCCGCGCGCATCACAATTTTTAGTATTAGGAGCTAAATGCCATGCCGCTTTAAATGGGAAATATAGCCCCGATATTGAAGATGTTAAAGCTGTTGCTAATGCAATATTAAGGCATCGCATCATTAGAAATTACAAAGCAGAAGCTGATGGTATGAGTATTGAAGCTATTATTGAACAACTTAAATAAAATTAATTAAGTCAAATTAGACAAAACACAAACACATCTCGATAACTATTAAGAGAAGATAAACTAGCTAAACCAAATACCTCTAAATACCAATAATTCAATCATATGAAAAAAACTAAAACACTATTTGTATCTCTACCATTTGTATTTATTTTATTTACAAACCTTACATATAGCCAAGAAAGTAAAAAAAACAGCTCAGCCAACTGTATCGAAAAAGGTAAATTTATTGTAGATGCGTATTATGGTTATCCATATGTAATGGGAACTTATGTAAAAAGTGTATTCATAACAAATAACAATAATGGCAACAATAGCTCAGTTCAATCAGTTAGAAATTGGAATCACATTGGTGCTAAATTTGAATATATGCTTAATGATAAAATTGGAATTGGCCTAGAATATACTTATGCATCCGTTGACATCAAATATTTTGAAAATAAAAATGTGCTTCAAAATAATCAATATGTAAATAAAACATTTTTCTATAAAGCTACTTTATACAAACAGAGAGCTTTAGCAAGAATAAACTTTCACTTTGCAACAACTGATAAATTTGACCCTTACGGCACAATTGGATTTGGCTACAAAACATCATTACTAAAATCAAACAATATAGATGATCAGAAATCTATAAATGATTTTAATTCAACTTTTTCAAATCTATTTCCTATAGCATTTAGATTTGGTATTGGTACTAGATACTTTTTTACTAAAAATTTTGGACTAAATGTAGAAGCCGGTATAGGTGGGCCTTCAATTCAAGGCGGAGTGACGGTTAAATTTTAAATAACAATAATAATGAGTAAATTAATTTTAGCCAACGATGGCATTGATGCAGTAGGAAAAAGCTTATTGGAAAAAGCAGGATTTATAGTAGTTACAGAAAAG
>CANHPI010000146.1 GCA_947462425.1 Bacteroidota bacterium | reverse complement strand
TAATGAAGGGCGTTCTGGTTATTTTAAAAATTCTCAATTAATAAATATTTATTGGAGCACTATTTTTTTAACTTGAATAATGTTGTTTGCTGCATCTCTAATAGTTAAAAAATAAATACCATTACCCGAAAATGTGCTTAAACTAATATAAAATTGTTGTTGATTAACAAGCGAGTAAAACACTTGTTGACTTAGCGCATTGGTGATGGTATAACTATATCCAGTCATTAAATTATAATTACCATTATCTATGTAAATATGGTCGGAAGAAGGGTTTGGATATACTTTAATTGTATTTGGATTATTTTGTGAATTAATTCCTGTTGTTACGTTTATTATTAACGTATCTGTTACCGAAATATATGAAGTACAAACCAAGCCTGTTGTATCGTCAACAATTGTACTTTGAGTTGCGCTACCACTACATCCTGCACCTGTGGTATAGTTATAATGAATATATTTAGTACCTAATCCTGCAATATACGGATTGAATGAAGCTCCTGTAACCCCTGAACCCGAATAGCTTCCTCCCGAAGGGCTACCAGATAAAATAACAGGCGAAGCATTTATATTGATTGGCGAAGTAAGCGAAGCCAATGTAACAACAGGATTAGGATTTACCGTTACCACTTGGCTTGCATTAGCCGAACAACCATTAGCCGTAACTATTACCGAATATGTATTTGATTGATTTGCATTAATACTTGATGATGTTGCACCTGTATTCCATTGATATGTATTACCACCAGTTGCATTAAGCGTTACAAAACCACCTTGACAAAAAGTGGTAGAACCAACTGGAATAATCGATGCACTTGGTGTTTGGTTAACAACTATAGTTGTAGTTCCACTTATAGACGAGCAGCCATTGGCAGTGACCGTTACAGAATAAACACCAGGTTGATTTACTAAAATAGCATTGGTAATTGCACCATTGCTCCATAAATAAGTACCTACACCTTGTGAAGTAAGTGTTACACTATTACCCGAGCAAATAGTGGTAGCACCTGAAACCGTTACACCACTATTTGGTGAAGTATTTACTATTACCGTTATTGGTGAACTTGTAGCGGTGCAACCTCCACTATTTACAACAACTGTATAATTACCTGCTTGGCTTGCAACATAAGTACTATTGATAGCTCCACCTAATATTATACCATTTTTATACCATTGGTAAGTATAACCATTACCTGTACTTGCATTTAAATTCACAAAACCGCCAGTGCAAAATGTTGTAGCACTTTGTTGGGTAATAATAGCTGTAGGAGGTGAAGAACAACCTTGATATAATGATGTAATTTCTGATTGATTTAAAGCTCGATTCCAAATACCGATGTCGTCAAGTGTTCCATAAAAAGAGGATTCTGTATGCGCATTATTAGGGCGTTCACCTATCCTTATTGGCAGTGTATTAAAAGACATTTGCCCTGTTAGAACTTTTGAAAGAACTTTTTGTCCATTAAGATACAAAAAGGCAGAATCAACACGGTGTACATATAATATATTAGTCCATGTATTTACTTTTAATAATTGAGAATTACTATAGTAAATTCCACTATTACCATTTATTGACCAATCGGCATGAAAACCAGGTACATTACTGCTACTATCAAGTGCAAATTGAAAAGAATTACCCCAACCAGTACTTTCTCTTTTGCTTATTATTATACGTTGACTCCCTTGTGAATTATCAGTATACTTTTTAGCTTTATACCATACTGATATTGTAAATGAAGTAACATTAAAGATAGCATTATGTGCAATTTCAATATAATTAGTAAGTCCATTAAAATCATAGGCTTTATTAGCATTTCCAAATCTATCTGTTATTAATGTTGCCCCACTAACAGTTCCATTGTTACTATTACCACTTTCATCATTAGCATTACCATTAAATGGCCAATAACCTACAAGCCCATTTGTTGGCACATAAGTTGGCACTTGTGCCATTGCTGCATAGCTGCATATAGCAGTTAGTATAAAAAGTAATTTTTTTTTCATGTTATTTAGGTGTTTTAAGTTTTTTACAAAGCTATAAATTTTATCCACATATGTGTATTATATGTATACTATAATACACATTATTGAAAAGACCTTTGTTAAAATGCAACACAAAGGCGAAATAATAGAAAAAGTAATTAGGGCAAGTGGCTTTCCAATTACTAAATTGGCTAAGAAACTAGGTAAAAGTCGCAAATGGGTATATCTTCAATTTGAAAACAGCAATGTTTCTATCGATCATATTTTGGAGATAGGTGCCATCATTCACCATGATTTTTCAAACGATATAAAAGAATTGAAAAAGTATAGAATATTACAAGAAATTCAATCAGCAAAGCAGTCGGAAACATCATACAAATCAAAACTTGCAGAGATAGAAGTATGGAAAAATAAATACCTCGAACTTTTAGAAAAATACAATCATCTATTAGAAATTACACCAACAGATAAAAGAAAATCGTCTAAAATTCGCTAAATATAAATGATTGTTATTATTTAAAAAACACAATCACATTAACAATTTTTATTTAGTTAAGGGCTTTGCAAGTGAGCTAAAATATTTAATGAGCTCTTCTTTTTTTAATGTACTTAAAGTACAACAGCAGAACAAGTAAAATAATTAAAAAGGAACATACATAAAGTGGCAAGTTAAAAGGTTCTTTTTTGTTTAAATAAAAATCATTGCCATAATATAAGTATGCTGACCACATGGCTGGTGAATATTTTTTTTCTAAAAAAAACAGTTTGGTTTTATACAAGGCATCTGAAGCAGCTAAATCGTTGGCCATAAAATTATAAAACACCTCTAAAAATTCGGCATTTTCATGATCGTCCAATTGCCACAAGCTACTTATAACAGCACTTGCATGCTGATTTATTAATTGGTAAGGCAAGCTGTTAGTTTTATCGTAACGCTCTACCTTACCTATATTACTACTGCAGGCATTTAATAAATAACAGCTTCCTTCTAAATTATTTTTTAAAAAAGTACTACTACTGATGTTAGCACTATCACTTAAAATTAAAAACTGCTCTATCGATTTGTTATTGGTTTTTGCATGGCCTATAAATTGGTTTAATTTATTTTTTTCAAAAAATGGCGACACATTGTCGGTATTTATTTTAGTAACATTAAAAATTCCACAAAGCTTATCTATTAATTTATCACTCGAATGTAATTGCGCATAAAAATTAGAATTATACTGTGGCATTAATACATTTAGTTGTTTGTACGTTAACACATTGCCGAATGACTGTATTAAATTTTGAGCACTGGTAGTGTAAGTAAATTTATATTTTCGAATTAAGGCCGACTGAAAAACAGGATTTTGGTTACACGAATCGGTTTGTAAAAAATCGAAGTTTAGCCCGCTCCAACTCATATCGGGTAAAACTACCACATCGGTAATTTTATTTTTTTGAAGCATCGCATCAATTTTTGCAAAAAATAAATCATACAATTCAAACGCTTGTTTTTTATACTCTTTAATCTCATTTTTTAATACATACAAATTAATAACATTAATTAAATCAAAATTTCGTGCTGTTTTTATATTTTTAGTATTCGAACACTCCATTAGTAAGGTAGTATCGGGTAACGATACAATTGCTATTAAAATATTGGGGCCGCTTGTTACAAAATAGTTGATAATTGCACCATTTTTTTTCTGACAAATTTTGGAAATGCTGTCTAACTTTTTGGTGTTATTGGCTATGCTAAAATCACAATCAACATTTTTTTCGGTTCTTTTATTTTTTACAAATTCAATTAATCCATAGCAACGCGCCATGTATAGCTTGTTGTTTGTGGCTTTGTATAATTGAAAATAAATGAATATCAACTTTTGATATGGGTTAATGGAATATTCATCATCCATACTTTTGATGTTGTTTTCTTTAATTGTTTCCAAATATTTTTCCCAAGCCGGTATGCTTTGCAAAAGTGTTTTTTCTGCTGCATACATAAATTTTAAACTATCTGTTTTATCAAATAAATTAATATAAACGGTGGCTTGCCACGAACATATTCCCGAATATTCCGAGTTAAAAGTTCGTTGCCTGGCACATTCAAGCGCATTTTTTGCTTTTTCTGCCAACGCTATGCCTTCACGCTCGTGCCCTCTATATCGTTCGGCTAACAACCATATTCTATATATAGTGGCATGTAACATACTTTTTTTAGTGGGGTAAATTTTAGTTGCTAATTTTTCGGCAACAGCCAAGTAGCTTATACATTTTTTATAGCTTGCTAATAGTTTTTTGTCTTTCCATTTTTCTTGCGAATCAACATTAATTACATCAGTTAAAAAAGTAGCGTACCGGCGATAATGCAAGGCCTTTAAAAATGTGTTATTGCTGTATGCAATAGCCGAATCAAGCAAATGCACATCGGCATACATTGTATTGCGAGCGGCGTTTCCTAAGTAACTATAATAACGTGCCAGCTGTGTGCTATCCTTATTTTTTTTGCAAACTCGTTTAAAAACGCCTATTGCTTTAATGTAATAATAGTCGGTAGAATCATTCATCATGTAGCAAAGCGTATAGTTTGCAACCCGTGCGTAATACAAGGCGCTATCTAACGAGGTATTTTTAGTTGCACCAAAAAGGAGGTATAAATAGTTTAAGTTATTTTTTAAATCATTATTCTCTAAACTATATTCGGCCATAAAATCATAGGCATGGGCCAATTCTTTTTTAGTAACTGCCGCTTTGTGTTCGATGGTTTTTTTTGACAACAATAAAGCACTATCTGTTTTACCTGCCCAATACAATTTAAGTGGTAGCCCTTGAGAAAATAAAATGGTGCTAACAAAACATAAAATGATTAACAGCAGACTTGCACTATATTTAATCATAAAATAATTGGGTAACTAAAATCACTTATTAATGGTTAACAGCTATTGATGCGAGTGATTTTCGAAATCTTTTAAAATTAGTTTCCTTTTAACCTCCATGTCTAGCTGGGTAAAAGTACAGTTGCTTAATAGCTTTAATGCTTCGTTTTGCTTGTTGTTAAATAAATAACACAAGGCTAAATAAAAATCCGATTTAGTTTTATAAACCGATACGGGTGATAGCGCTTTTAAATAATAGGTTGCACTATCCAACTGATTTAGTTTTATATAACAAATGCCCGCATAATACTGCGCTGTATCGTTTTTACTAACTGTTAAAAATTTAGTAATGGCTGCACTATAATTTTCACTTTTATAGTAACTCATGGCATTGGTTAATTCAATATTTTTATTGCCTGCATCCATCCATACTTTAAACCCTGCATCTTCTACATAGTAGTTTGCAATGCTTGTTTTATCAGAAACCAAGTATTTTATAAAATAACCGCTTGCTACAACCAACAAAATACTGGCTGCTATTTTATAATAGGGTAAAAACAACAATGGTTTTTTATTAATTGCATTAAATGGTGGCGGTGTTAAAAACTGTTTTAATAAATCAATGTCGTACTTATTATTTTCTAAAAACAATTTTAATCCCACCAGTTCATCAGCTTCAAAATGGTTGGTTTTAAGGTAGTTTAAAAAATAAGCCGACTCCTTATTTGTTAATAAAGCATCTATTATTTCAGCGTAGGTATGTTTCTGGTTTTCTGTCATTACATAAAAATATGCCATAATTTTTTTACGCGTTGTTTGGCAATATGTAGCGTGTTACGCACCGTGTTATAACTTATATTTAGTTGCGTAGCAATTTCGTCGTTTTTATATCCTATTAAATGCAGTTGCAAAATTTGTTTTTCGCGATTTGGTAAATTGTTTAACAAATGGCTTATGGCTTCCTGTTCAAAACGAATAAAAACTTCGTTTGTGCCTTTTAGGTTAATTAAAGATACAATTTGTTTTTTTATTTCGTCGCGCAAACGTTTTGTTTTTAAGGCATCTAAACATTTGTTTTTTATAACAATTACCAAAAAAGGATAAAGCCCTTTAACAGGATGAAGCACAATTGTTTGGCGTTTATTTAAAGGCAAAGCCAATAATTTTTCAAAAACCACACCCACTACATCCCTGCTCTTTTCGGTATCTTGTAAATAGTTATAGGCTGTTATTACAAGTAACTGATAATAGTGCTGATATAAACCACCCAAGGCCTCATTATTACCTTGTTGGTAATCTAGGCTCAATTGGTGCTCGTTTATAAAAATTAGTTTTTGCATACTTGGCGCAAAATTAATTTTTTTATTTAAACAGGTACAAAATAAAAAGTTAATCGTTTTCTATATGACTGCAGTCTCAATTCAGTGCGATGGTCGTTTTTTGCAACATGGATGTACGAAAAATTATAGTTATAAATAAATTAATTAAAGGCGAGCGAACAGGCACCCCTAAAGACTTAGCCAAAACACTGGCAATTAGCGAACGTACGGCCCATGTTTATTTAAGCTTTATGCGTAAGCAATTAAATGCACCCATTAAATGGAATAAAACTAAAAGTACCTATGCCTACGAACAGCATGGCGAGCTAAAAATGGAATGGGTTAATAAATAAATACAGACTGCTGCCCCATTGCAGTGCAATGCTTTTAATTTGTAATACAATTATTAATTACTCCTTTTTTGTTATAGGCAAAAATAACAAAGGCGATAACCGGAAAGCCTAAAGAGTAGTGAAATAAATAAATGATATGAAAAAAATTTAAACCAGTAATGTTTGAAGTTATAATAGTTGCATTTGTAAGATGCACAACGTTTAACAAAACTATGAGAGAACCCAACACATGTTAGAAGTTTCAAAAAACAATTGAAGGGTTCTTGTTATTTTTTGAAATGTTTTTAGAAAAATGAATTTTTAGAGCCCACCTTAATTTTCAAGTATTACAAGGAGTAACCCGAAAATCCTGTAAAAAGAGTAGGGGAAAATTAAAACTTTAAAACAAAATGAAAAAAGTAATTTTCAAAACAGTAGAGTTCCTTACAGGAGCAAAAGTGCATGCTAG
>CANHPI010000145.1 GCA_947462425.1 Bacteroidota bacterium | reverse complement strand
TTTTTAAAAGAAGTAGAAAACAATAGTAAAACAACGGTTAAACATTTTAATAAATAAAAATATGAAATAACCATGTTGCTTTTAGTGATAGCATTAATAGAGATAACATGGTTATCGCATATGACAATTAAAAAAATAAATATCTACATATGAAATACCCACGGGGCTTTGCCGCCCAAACACGAATGAGTTTTACATAGCAAGACGTATCTTTGTGGAAACAAAAACGTAAAGCGATGAAAAAAGAGATTCAATTTCAACAAGTCATTGGTGTTGGTTGTGGGTTAGATGTACACAAAGACACAATCGTAGCTACTATAAGGAGCAGTAGCAAAGATTATGAAACAAAAGAATTTAGCTCCTTTACAAGTTCTTTGACAGATTTAAGAGATTGGTGCAAGCAACAAGGCGTAACGCATATTGCGATGGAAAGTACTGGTATTTATTGGAAGCCTGTATTTAATGTGCTTGAAGACGATACTTTTGAAATTATATTAGTTAATGCACGTCATGTGAAAAACATACCCGGACATAAAACGGATAAAAAAGACAGTGCCTGGTTAAGTAAATTACTATTGAGTGGATTGCTTAAAGGAAGTTTTATACCACCAGTAAATATAAGAGAACTGAGAGATTTAGTAAGATACAAAAACAAAAAAACACAAGTGGTTGCCTCCGAAAAAAACAGGATGATAAAAATACTTGAGGATTGTAATGTA
Organism: Bacteroidota bacterium; assembly: GCA_947462425.1. The sequence goes on along the minus strand of CANHPI010000145.1, from coordinate 6,249 downwards.
AAACTAAGTTCGGTAGTAAGCGATGTACAAGGAGTAAGTGCCACTAAAATAGTGAATGCAATCACAGTAGGAGAAACTGATGTGGAAAAGTTGATATTATTTGCACATGGAAAAATACAAGCGGATAAAGAAACTATTAAAAAAGCATTAGAAGGTAAAGTTACAGACCATCATCGCTTTATGTTACAAATGGCAAGAGAAAGCATAGATGTAAACGAAGCTTTAATTACCAAACTAGATTTGCAAATAGAAAAAGCAATAGAAAAATACCAAGTAGAATTAGACTTACTTCAAACTATAGACGGCATTGGTAAAGATAGCGCAATAGCCATAATAAGTGAAATAGGAGTTGACATGAAACAATTCCCTAACGAACATCATTTATCAAGTTGGAGCGGAGTAAGCCCAGGCAATAATGAAAGTGGTGGTAAAAAAAAAGTACAAGAACCATCCACGGCAACAAACACTTACAAGCAACCTTAACACAAAGCGCATGGGGAGCTACTCGGAAAAAAGAGGGTTACTTCAAACACAAATATCAAAAATTATTAGTGCGTAAAGGAGCTAAAAAAGCAATTGTAGCTATTAGCCACAAACTTATTATTGCAGCGTATCAAGTACTAAACAAAAAGGAAGCGTATAAATCGCCATTGCTGGATAATAAAAAATATGAAGAAAAACGTAAAGCAAAGTCAGTTCAAAAATATTTAGTAGAACTAAGCAAACTTGGCTTTACAGTAAGATTAACACCAGTAAACTAACAAGAATTTAAAAACCAAAAGCTCGACTTTTTTCTGGGACTATATAAAGCCTGTATATGAAATTGAGCTCACAATAGGTTAAGCACAAACACTTGCAGCAGAGCAAACGTACTAATAACTTGCCGAAGCACGAATATGAAAATTTACAATCTCTTAACCTGTTTTAAAAACAAGACTAAAATACTATTGAAAAAATTTAAAAATCACATAACAAAACACATATGAAAAACATATATATATCGTTACTAGTACTAATAGCATACACAACTACCGTATCAGCTCAAAGCCCAGATGATTTATTAAGTATGGTAGAAGCGAAACCAAAAAAAGAATACGCATCTGCCACCTTTAAAACAACTCGGTTAATTAATTTTCATACAGTAGAGGTTTTAAGTCGAAGAAGCTTAGATTTTAGAATATCTCATCGTTTTGGAGATTTTAATTCTGGAGCCTACAATGCTTGGGGAGTTGATGGTGGTGCAAATATTCGGTTGGCTTTAGAATACTGTCATGGTAGTCGCTTAATGTTTGGTGTAGGAAGAACGTCCGGTAAAAAAATTGCTGATGGGTTCTTAAAATACCGTTTATTAAAACAAACCACTAAAGATGGCGGTATGCCATTTAGTGTTACCTTATTTTCGAGTATCTATCATACATTTATGCAAAATGTAATTGTTGACGGCGAAAATAAATATCAAAACATTTCAGATAGATTATCCTATTGTAATCAAATTATGATTGGAAGAAAATTCAATTCACGTTTTTCATTACAGTTATCGGCTGCTATGGTTCATGTTAATTTAGTAGAAAAAATTACAGACAAAAACGACTGTTTTGTAGCCGGAGCAGTAACCCGATTTAAGTTTACAAAACGTCAGGCAATTACTTTAGAATACGGTTTAAGATTAAATAAATACAGTAAAGAAAAGTATTACGATAGTTTTGGCATAGGATATGATTTAGAAACAGGAGGACATGTGTTTCAAATACATTTAACAAATTCATTTGGGTTAACAGAAGATCAATATTTTATGTATACTAACACATCTTGGGATAATTGGGGAATACGTTTAGGATTTAATATTTCACGTGTATTCAGTTTACAAGGAAAAAATAAAGAAGGGTAATTAAAACAGAATATGAAATAACCATGTTGCGACCAGCATAAACACAGATGAAGATAACATGGTTATACTATATGACAATAAAAAACAATAAACATCTACATATGAAATAGCCATGTTTACCGAAACACAAACACCAAAGATTAAACTGGCTAAACCATATGACAACTACAAAACAATAAACATCTACATATGAAAAAAGTATTAGCAATATGTCTACTAGTAAATAGTATAACGGGATTCTCTCAAATATATGTAGGAGAAAAATGTAAGATTAGTTTTTTTAGTGAAACAGCACTTGAAAATATTGATGCTGTTAACTCGGTTACAAAGCCCGTATTTAATCCAAAAACGGGTGATTTTGTTATTAAAGCACAACAAAGTGCCTTTGTTTTTAAATCGGCATTTATGCAGGAACATTATAATGAGAATTATATTGAATCTGAAAAATTTCCCTATGCTACTTTTAAAGGAAAAATAAAAGAAACCATTGATTACACAAAAGATGGAACTTATAATGTGACCATGGCTGGAACTTTAGATATGCATGGTGTTGAACAAGCAAGAACTATTACTGGTACAATTACAATTAAAGGGGAATCTATTGTTATGGATTCTAAGTTTGATGTAAAAGTGGCGGATCATAAAATTAAAGTGCCAGCTTTATATTCTGAAAAAATTGCTGAAATTATTAGAGTTACTTTTAATACAGAAATGGTTGTATTTAAAAAATAAAAAACACTTTTTTAAAAGCCCTAATAAAGTGGTTAGGGCTTGATAGTTTTTTGTTGAGGTAGAATATGGTTTAATTTACATCCGATACTTATTTATAAAACTAAATTTTTTAGTTAATAAAGCTAATGTATCATTCAATTATAAAAATTAAACTACCATATTCACAATCTTTTTGTGAACTACAATTACTTTCTTCGGCTGTTTGCCTTCCAGTAATTTTTGTGTTTGTTCGTTTTTCATTACCTCTGCTTCTACTTCCTGAATAGTAAGAATTGCCGATAACTCCAATGTAAACTTAAGCTTCCCATTAAATGACACTGGATAATTTATAGTATCATCCATTAAATATGCCTCGTTAAAGTCTGGAAAAGGTGCTGTTGAAATACTTTCAATGTGCCCTAATTGATGCCATAACTCTTCAGTAATATGGGGTGCATAAGGCGATAAACAAATTAATAAAGGCTCAAGAATTACTTTCTTGTTACACTTAGCATCCGTTAATTCGTTCACACAAATCATAAAATTACTGATAGACGTATTGAAAGAAAAACGCTCAATATCTTCTGTAATTTTTTTAATGGTTTTATGCAAGGTTTTTAATTCGCCTTTGGTTGGCTCATCATTTGTTATGCTAGGTTTGTCACTTCGAGCGGAGTCGAGAAGCGAAGCGTCACCTTGAACAGTAGGATAGAACAAGCGCCACAATTTTTTTAAGAAACCATGAACGCCAGTAATTCCGTTGGTATTCCAAGGCTTACTTTGTTCTAAAGGACCTAAAAACATTTCGTACAAGCGCAATGTATCAGCACCAAATTTTTCTGAAATGTCATCTGGTGTAACGACATTGTATTTTGATTTAGACATTTTTTCTACTTCATGCCCGCAGATATATTTACCGTCTTCTAAAATGAATTCAGCGTTTTTAAAATCGTTACGCCAATTTTTAAATGCGTCAATATCTAAAATATCATTATTAACGATACTAACATCTACATGTAATGCAGAGACTTCATAATTATTTTTTAAACCAGCAGATACTAATTTATTTTCTCCATTTACTCTATAAACAAAATTACTCCTTCCTTGTATCATCCCTTGATTAATCAACTTCTTAGCGGGTTCATCAATATCAATATATCCAAGGTCTTTTAAAAACTTCGTCCAAAAACGTACATATAACAAATGTCCTGTAGCATGTTCGCTACCACCAATATATAAATCAACTTGTTTCCAGTAATTGGTTAATTTTTTATCCGCAAATACGGAAGCGTTAGTCGAATCCATATAACGTAAAAAATACCAAGAGCTTCCAGCCCAACCTGGCATGGTTGAATGCTCGTAATCGTATTTGCCTTCGTGTTTCCATGAAGCTGCTGCACGTGCCAATGGTGGTTCGCCATCTTCTGTTGGTAAATATTTATCTACTTCTGGTAATACTAATGGCAATTCGTTTTCGTTTAAGGCATAAGGAATATCGTTCTTATAATAAATAGGAATTGGCTCTCCCCAATAACGTTGGCGACCAAAGACGGCATCACGCAAACGATAATTTACCTTCCCTTTTCCTATCCCGCCATTGCGGGATTCAATTTCTGCAATGGCTTTTTTAATGGCTGCTTTTACATCTAAACCATTTAAAAAATCAGAATTTATTAGCTTGCCTTCTTTTGCATCGTATGACCCTTCGACTCCGCTCAGGGTAACATTCGACGTTGGCTGCACAACTTCTAAAATAGGCAAGCCAAAATGTTTTGCAAAACTATAATCTCTGCTATCATGAGCAGGAACTGCCATGACGGCGCCTGTTCCGTAACCCGCTAATACGTAATCACCAATCCAAATAGGAATTTGTTTTCCCGTGAATGGATGTTCTACATAAGAACCCGTAAACACACCTGTAATTTTATTAATGTCGGCTTGGCGTTCTCGCTCACTTCTATTTTTTGCTTGTGTAATATATGCTTCAACTGCTGCTTTATTTTCAGAAGTAGTTAAGCTTGCTACTAATTCATGTTCAGGCGCTAAGGTTACAAATGATACGCCAAAAATTGTATCAGGGCGAGTGGTGAATACTTCTATGTCACCCTGAACTTGATTTAGGGTCTCATGAGATGCTGAATCAAGTTCAGCATGACGGATCACTTTAAACTTTAAACTTGTCCCCTCACTTTTTCCAATCCAGTTTCGTTGCGCTTCTTTTAAACTATCTGTCCAGTCCAATGTATCTAATCCATCTAACAAACGTTGAGCATAAGCCGTAATACGCATACTCCATTGTTTCATTAATTTGCGTTCAACCGGATAACCGCCCCGCTCACTTAAACCATCTTTAATCTCATCGTTTGCTAAAACAGTTCCTAATTGTGGGCACCAGTTTACAAATGATTCTCCTAAATAGGCTAAGCGAAAATTCATTAACACATCGCTCTTCTTTTTTTCGTCGAACGCCTTCCAATCTTCAGCAGTAAATGGTTCTATATCTTTTTCAATATCTCCCGTTAATGTGTCATCCAATTTGCTATTAAATCCTTTTGTTTCGAAAATCTTTATTAAGGTTTCAATGGGCTCAGCTTTATTGGTGCTTTTGTTATACCACGAATTAAATATTTGTATAAAAATCCATTGAGTCCATTTGTAGTATTCCGGATTTGACGTTCTAACCTCTCTGTCCCAATCAAACGAAAAACCAATTTTATCTAATTGCCTACGGTAAACGGCAATATTATTTTCAGTTGTAATTTTTGGATGTTGTCCAGTTTGAATGGCATATTGTTCGGCCGGCAAGCCAAAACTATCGTAGCCCATTGGGTGTAAAACATTAAACCCTTTATGTCTTTTAAAACGCGCAATTATGTCGGAAGCGATGTAACCTAATGGATGTCCAACGTGAAGACCAGCACCAGAAGGGTAAGGAAACATATCTAACACATAATATTTTTCTTTTGTTGAGTCATCTTTGGCAGCAAAGGTTTTGTTTTTTGCCCAATAGGCTTGCCAGCTGCTTTCTATCTCTTTAAAATAGTATTCCATACTTCGTTGATTTTGCGAGCTGCAAAGATAGGACTAAACCGCAAAGTCGCAAAGGTTTTAGGTAGTTGTTATTAATGATTTTATTTGGTTTGCATACATAAGATTCCGATTCAAAATTCTGGAAAATAATATGCGATAAAACTAACAACAAAATAAAAAGTTTATATAAACTTTCGGTTAGTACTTTTTTGGGTAAGCTAGGTTGTTAAGATTTAATGCTTTCTAAAATTATTCTTTTGATTTCTTCAAAATTCCATGGTTTATTAATAATCGCATCTAAACCATATTCATTCTTAAATTCTGTTATAAGAGCAGCATCTGCCTGTCCGGTTAAAATTATTTTTTGTACTTCTGGATATAAACTAACAGAATGTTTTAAAATTTCAGTGCCCTTCATATCGTCTAAATTAAAATCAGAAATCACCAAAACTAATTCATTTCCATTTTGTTTAAATTCGTTGATGAGCTGAATAGATTCCTCACCCGATGATGCCGCTTCAAGCAATATATTCTCCGGTAATATTAAACTTATTTGAATACTTAGTGATTCCAAAATGATGAATTCATCATCAATTATGAGTATAACTTTATTACGAGGC
>CANHPI010000144.1 GCA_947462425.1 Bacteroidota bacterium | reverse complement strand
TTCATGTTTTAGTAACCATTCTTTTTTGTCAAGCCCCCAAGCGTATCCAGTTAAACTTCCATCCGAACCGATAACACGGTGACAAGGAACAATAATGGCTATTTTATTTTTCCCATTAGTTGTTCCAACCGATCTAATACTTTTAATGTCACCAATTTTGTGAGCTAGCAATGAGTAAGTGCAAGTGTCTCCGTATGGAATTTTAAAAACTTCATTCCATACTTTTTGTTGAAAGTCGGTACCAATTTGAAAAATCGGTAATTCAAAATGTAAACGCGTTCCGGCAAAATATTCTTTTAATTGTTTGATGCACTCTTTATTTAAAGGTGTTTCAATAGTAAAGGGTTCAGTTTCTTTCTCTACAAATAAAACAGAGCAAATTTTTTGATTAATACTTTTTATTTGTATTAAGCCAATTGGTGAATAAAAATAAGATATTTGAAACGAATCATTCATCTAACTTAATGACAAACTATCTGCAATTTTATTGTTTTCACACATTAAAGTACGGGATGGAAATTTACTGTACAATAGTAAATCATGAGTAGCAAACAATATACAACGTCCTTGTTTACTAATATCTAGTAATATTTTCATAATTTCTTCCGAAGTTTCAGGATCTAAATTTCCGGTAGGTTCATCAGCTAAAATTATTTCTGGATCATTAATGAGTGCACGCGCTATGCTTATTCTTTGTTGTTCTCCACCTGATAATTGAAACGGCATTACTAATTCTTTGCTTTCTAAACCCACTTTTGATAATACATCTTTTACACGGGTTTTTATTTTTACTTCATCTGTCCAGCCTGTTGCTTTCATAACAAAACGCAGGTTTTCAAAAACGTTTCTGTCGCTTAATAATTGAAAATCTTGAAATACAATACCTAATTTTCGTCTTAAAAATGGGATTTCTTTATGCTTTAGATTATGTAATTTAAAGCCTGAAACTTCACCAGCCCCATGTTTTAGTTCTAAATCTCCATAAATGGTTTTTAACAAACTACTTTTTCCACTACCTGTTTTTCCTAATAAATAAACAAATTCACCTTGATTTAGGGTTAAATTTAAGTTAGTAATTACAGGAACATCTCCCTGATAAATGGTGGCATTTTTAAATTCAATAACAGAATCGTTAATCATAGTAAATAATTGTATCGTGAAATTAGAAAGTAATTAGCTAAATATGGAGCTTCTGTAATTCAAGTTTTAACATGACTGGGTTAATAACTACAAAATCAATACGTTAAGTGAGTTTATCTTAAAGTTATTTTTATGAGCACAAATTATTGAAAAAAGTCACTCTAAATTTTAATAAAATTTTTTGTGACCAATTATTTATATACGATTATATATATTATGATGACTAAAAAATATTTTATAAGTCTTTTAATTCTAACTTTTTCAGGCTTTTTGTTTTCACAGAAAACACAATTTTATTTAGATAAAGATGCTTCCTATAAATTAGGATTAGAATTGTTTGATAAAAAACAATATACAGCTTCTCAAAAAACGTTTGTTGATTACATGAATTCTGTAAGCGGTAATGCTTTATTAAAAACGGATGCAGAATATTACGCAGCTGCTTGTGGCATTGAGCTTTTTCATAAAGATGGAGAGTGGAGAATGAAAGAATTTATTGAACGCCATCCGGAAAGTAATAAAGTGAAATGGGGTTATTTTTACTTAGGAAAATCAAATTTTAGAAAAAAGAAATATGAAGAGTCTATTAAATTTTTAGAAAAAGTTGATATTTATGAATTAAGTAAAGAAAACTTAGCGGAGTTATATTTTAAAAGAGGTTATAGTTATTTTATAACAGAAAATAAAGAAAAGGCTAAGCCGGATTTATTTGAAATTAAGGATGTAGATAATAAATATGCACATCCTGCAAATTATTATTATTCTCATATTGCTTATCAGGAAAAGAATTATGAGATTGCATTGCAAGGTTTTAATCGTTTGTTAAATAATGAAACCTTTGGAGCAGTTGTTCCCTATTATATTACGCAAATTTATTTTATTCAAGGGAAATATGCTGATGTAGTTAAAAATGCCCCGGCATTATTAAACGATTCTTCCAAAATTCAAAAAGAAAGTGAGATCAATAGAATGATTGGTGAGTCCTATTTTAATTTAAAAGATTTTGCAAATGCTTTAACTTATTTCAAAAAATCGGAAGTTATTGAAGGATTTAACGCCTCTGGAAATTATGAGTTAGGATATTGCTATTATCAAATTAAAGATTATAAAAATGCCGCTATTAAATTTGAAAAGGCTACTGATGGTAATGATAGCTTAGTTCAAAATGCCTGGTATCACTTGGCTGATTGTCATGTGCAGATGAATAATAAAATAAAAGCTCGTAATGCTTTTTATGCTGCATCTAACATGAATCATAATTCAAAAATTACAGAAGACGCTTTATTTAGTTACGCTAAGTTATGTTATGAATTGTCTTTTGCACCCTACAATGATGCCGTTATTGCATTTCAAAAATATATTAAACAATATCCTGAATCTAACAGAAAGATAGAAGCTTATAATTATTTAGTAAATGTATATTCTACAACAAAAAATTATTCACAAGCTATTGCATCTATCGAAAAAATCGAACCATTGGATCCTATTTTAAAAATCACGTATCAAAAATTGATTTATTTTAAAGGAGTTGAATTCTTTAATAATATAGATTTAGATAGTGCAGTTCGTTATTTTAATAAATCAATAGCTGTTAATTTTGATAAAACGTATAATGCATTATCTCAATATTGGCTAGGTGAGATTTCTTATATTAAAAAAGATTACGTTACCGCTATTCAAATTTGGAAAAATTTTCAGTTGAACGAAGGTTCTTACAGTTTAAAGGAATATGATTTATCTAATTATAATATTGGATATGCTTATTTTCAGCAAAAAAACAAAAAGGATTATGAAAACGCTAATATCTCATTTCGTAAATTTTTATTAACTAAAAATGCCTATGAATTAATAAAGATAGCAGATGCTAATATCAGAACTGCTGATAGTTATTTCATGAATAACATATATCCACAGGCAGCTGATTATTATGAAAATGCTATAGCCTTAAATCAGTTAGATGTAGATTATTGTATTTATCAAAAAGCATTATGTAGTGGTTTACTAAAAAATAATCAAGAAAAAATAAATGGTTTAAAATTATTAGCTTCTAAATATCCCAAATCAAATTATTTGGCTGCCTCTATTTTTGAAACTGCTGAAACCTACAGTAAAGATTTAAATGATGGTGATAATGCTATAATATACTACCAAAAAATCTTAGATAATTATCCCCAGTCATCTTATGTTAATTCTGCACTAGCAGGAATAGGTTTAGTTCATTATAATAATAAAGAAGATGAAAAAGCATTCTCTTATTTTGATCAGATAGTTAAGAAGGATCCTAAAGGTTCAGAGGCAAGAGAAGTATTTCCAATGATTAAGAAAATATTTGAAACTCAAGGTAAAATTGATGAAATGGCAACCTATTTCACATCGATAGGTAATCCATTAAATACAAATGAATTAGAATCATCATTATATGATGCGGCAAAAGAAGCGTATTATAATGAAAAAAATTGTGATGTTGCTATGCAAAAATTTGAAAGTTATATTACAAAATATCCTGAAGGAAAATACATTTCAGAAGCTCATTTTTGTTATGCGGAATGTGCTTATAGTAATAGTCAATATGATAAAGCATTACCCTCTTATCAATACATCGTTAATAAATCACGTGGAATATATTCGGAAACATCTTTATTAAAATTGACCTACTTATTATATAAAGAAAAAAAGTACGAAGAGGTTCTTCCACTTTATCAAAAATTAGAAGAGTATGCCGAAACTCCTGCCAATAAATTAAGCGGAAGAATAGGGGCAATGAGAAGTGCTTTTAATTTAAAAAAGTTTGAAATAGCTTTAGAATATTCGATTAAAGTTTTAAATACCGAAAAAATTACCCCTCAACAAATTAATGAAGCAAAATATGATAAAGCAAAATCTTTATTTGAATTAAATCGTTTTGATGATGCTTTGATTGAATTTAAAATAATTCATAAATCTGCAAAAAATATTACAGGAGCAGAGGCTTTGTATCATATTGCTAAAATTCAGTTAACTAAGCAAGATTTTACAGCAGTTGAAAAAACGATAGGTAATTTAATTAGCTATGAATATTCAAATGATGATTGGAATAATAAAGGCTTGTTGTTATTAGCAGATTCATATATTGCTAAAGGAGACGATGCGGATGCTGAATTAATGCTTCAAACAGTTATTGATGGTAAACCAAGACAAGAATATGTAGATGAAGCAACTAAAAAAATAGAAGAGTTAAAAGCAAAAAGAGCCTCTCGTGTTATTCAGGAAATCACTCCAAGTAATGATTTGAAAATAGAATTTAAAGAACAAAAAGGTGATAAAGATTTGTTTGATCAATTACTTGAATCAAAACAAGATTCATTAAATAATAAATAACATCTTGTTTTAAAATACTATTATGAATTAGCCATGTTTGCCTATAAACAAAAACAAATAATTATAAACTTGCTAAACCATATGACTCCCGATAGTTATAGGGATAAAAAATATTAAACATCTACGTATGAAAGAGACTAAACATTACAACAGCGATACTATCTTATCTTCAAGTAAGTATGGTAATTCGTTTATGTACGAACAAGATCAACAATTGCAAAAAAGGAGAATAAAAAAGCTGCAATGGTTTTTTGTATTAATTCTTATTTTAGGATATTTTGCTGCAGCCTTAGCTCAAACTGGCATGAAAGATATTGAGTTGAAAGCAACTAGTGAATTTGAACCTACCATTAAGGATGCCGTTAAATTGGGCGATTTACCCGAGATAAAAGATACAGTAAAGAAGATTGCTAATATTAATTATAATATTGTTTCTACTCCATTAGTATCTAAATATGAAGTTATTCCTATCGATGCAGCTAAAATGCAAAATGAACCCTTATCTAAATTGTATCATTCCTTGTTAAAAGTTGGTATGGGAACTTACACAACTCCTTATGGTGAATTTTGGATTAATAGTTTACGAACCAGAGATATAGCATACGGTATTCATTTTAAACATTTATCTTCTTCTTCACATTTAAAAGATGTTGGATATAGCGGTTATAGTGATAATGAAGGCGAATTATTTGGTAAAAAGTTTTATAAAAAACATACACTAACAGGCGAATTTAATTATAAAAGAAATGTAACACATTTTTATGGTTATGATACTACTGAAAATAATTTATCTAAAGATTTTACTAAACAACGCTATCAATTATTTGAACCGGTCGTTAAACTGCAAAGTCATTATACTGATAGTAGTAAAATAAACCATGCTCTTAAAATCGGTTACTATAATTTAACGGATATTTATAAGGTAGCTGAAAATAATATTAAATTGAATACTTTATTTAATACATATATTAATAAGGAACGTTTATTTGTTGCTTTTGATGCAGATTATTATAACCATAAATTACCTAACGACACCTTTAATGATGTTATTGTTAAGTTGAATCCATATTTTGAAACACATGGTAAAAAATGGATGTTAGATATTGGTTTGGCAGCAACTATAGATGCTTTCTCAAATAGAAACTCTGTTAAATTCTATTTTTATCCACAGTTAAATGCTCAGTTTGATGTTTATGAAAGTATTATTATTCCTTACGTTGGGATTAATGGTGGATTACAAAAAAACTCATTGCGCAGTTTATCAAACGAAAACCCCTTCATCGCATCTAATTTGAGTTATAAAAACTCTAATACAAAAATTAATGTATTTGGTGGATTAAAAGGTAATTTAAGTTCTAAAACAAGTTATGATGTAAAAGCAAGTTATAGCATTGTAGACAGTATGCACTTCTTTATTATTGATTATTCAAATACATCTGCATTAGATAATCAATACCAAGTTTTTTATGATAATACAGACTTATTTAATGTATCTGGACAGGTAAAATATCAATTAAAAGAAAAAATTAATTTTATCGCAAAGGGTAATTATTACATGTATAAAACTAAAAATTTTAATCGCGCTTATCATAAACCTGATTTTGATTTAACTTTTTCGGCTAATTATAATTTAAAAAGTAAAATTATTTTTAAAGCTGATGTATTTGTAATAGGTAATCAATTTGCATTGACAAAAGTTCAGGATAATCTTACCTATTCATATGATTCAAAATTAATGAAAGGTATTGTAGATGTTAATTTAGGTGCAGAATATCGTTACAGTAAAATGCTATCATTTTTTGTTAACTTTAATAATATTGCAAATACACGTTATTATCGTTGGGAAAAATATCCGAGCCAACGTTTTAATTTAATGGCGGGCTTAACGTTTATTCCTTTTTAGTTGAACTAATATTGTCTACTTTTAATAATATTACAACATTCATTCAAAACATTAATTCCTCAATACAGGTAGCTTTTATATTTGTAAATTAAAAACGAATTAAATGATGTCGTGCATTTTTAGACTTTTAAATTAGTTAAGTAAACTGTTTTAATTATTTAATTATTTTTAAAAATTGTAAATCGGATAACAACAAATTTTTCGATCATTTTTTTTGATTTTCTCCTTAGTATTTTATCAACATTTGTTAGTAAAATAGTTCAAATAAATTACTTAAACCATCAATAAAATCGGTATATTTAAGAAATAAATAAATAATCAGATTTCACAATTTATGGAAGAAACAACAGCAGCGGATAAGGCAAATTATGGAGCAGATAATATCCAGGTATTAGAAGGATTAGAGGCAGTTAGAAAACGTCCTGCCATGTATATTGGCGATATAGGTATAAAAGGTTTGCATCATTTAGTTTATGAAGTTGTAGATAATTCAATTGATGAGGCATTAGCTGGTCATTGTAAAGATATTACCGTTACTATTTTAGAAAATAATTCAATACGTGTAAAAGATGATGGTCGTGGAATTCCTACTGGCATACACCCAAAATTAGG
>CANHPI010000143.1 GCA_947462425.1 Bacteroidota bacterium | reverse complement strand
TTAAGATTTAAGAAATTAGAAGTTTTGTTTTAACACAATCTTACTTCTAAAATCTTACTTTTAATTTAAGTTAACGTCTTTCATTAAGTTGTTTACTAATGCTTTTTGTTTTTCATCGCTTGATAATTCACTACGTAAAATTTTCTCAGCTATTTCAATAGATAAAATTGCAACTTGATTTTTTAATTCAGCTACTGCTGCATTTTTTTCGTTAGTAATTTGCTCACGTGCAGATGACATAATACGATCAGCTTCAGACTGAGATTTTGCTTTAGCTTCCGCAATAATCGCATCTTTTGTATCGCGTGCTTCTTTTAATAAATTATCACGTTCAGCGCGAGCTTCAGCTAAAATCTTTTCATTATTCGATTTTAACTCACGCATATCTTTTAATGCATTTTCAGCACTCGCTAAAGCATCTTCAATCCCTTTTTCACGAGTTTTGATAGCATTTAATATTGGTTTCCAAGCAAATTTGCCTAATAAAATTAGTAATAAGACAAAAGTTATAGTTGTCCAAAATATTAAACCAATTGCTGGTTCGATTAAACTTGCTAAAATAAATAAGTTCATTTTATATTGTTTTTAGTTGTACTCTCTTTGTTTACCAAATAAAATAATTTAAACCAAAGCCATTACCAACCGTAATAGCTTTGGTTCTTTGTTAAAGCTTCTAATTATTTCATTAAAGCAACTACTACACCGAATAATGCAACACCTTCTACAAGGGCTGCAGCGATGATCATTGCTGTTTGAATTTTAGATGTAGCTTCTGGTTGACGTGCAATGGCATCCATTGCGTGTCCACCAATTTGTCCGATACCGATACCAGCGCCTATTACTGCTAAGCCTGCTCCGATTGCTGCGATACTACCTGTCATTTGTTTTTGTTTTTATTGGTTATTAATTAATCTTTAAATTCTTAGTGTCCTGATGTAACGTGGTCATCATCAGTTGTATGCGCACCATCTTCATTATGGTCAGCAACTGCTGAACCAATAAATAAAGCGGTTAACATCGTAAATACATAAGCTTGTAAGAATGCTACTAAACATTCTAATACATCAATAAATAATGCAAATGCAATTGAAACCGGAGCAATATAGATTGATTTAAAAACAAAAATCAAACCTATTAATGAAATAATAATAATGTGTCCTGCAGTCATGTTAGCAAATAAACGAATCATTAATGCAAAAGGTTTTGTTAAAATTCCAACAATCTCGATTGGGATTAAAATTGGCCAAATAGCTTTTGGTGCATGAGGTAAAAATATATGAGACCAGTAATTTTTATTCCCATTAATATTTGTAACAATTAAAGTAGCAATCGATAAAACTAATGTAAAGGCGATATTACCTGTTAAGTTAGCGCCAATTGGAATCATACCAAATACATTATTAATTAAAATCATGAAGAAAATCGTTAATAGGTACGGAACAAATTTTTCTGAACCATGTCCGATATTTCCTTTGGCGATATCATCACGAACAAAAGTAATTAATGGTTCAAAGAAAGATTGTTTTCCTCTAGGCGCAGAAGTAACTCCATGTGATTTGTATGATTTAGCAATTGATGTAAATAACACAAAAATTAGAATAGCTGAAAACAACATTTGTGCAACATTTTTCGTGATTGAGATATCATAAAACGATTCATTAGCGTCTTCACTTATTACTTTTTCTTCCTCTAATTTATATCCGTTATAAGATGCATGACCATGCTCAAATTTTGCAGATGAAAATAATTGCAATCCTTTAGAAGAAGAATATATAATAACTGGTAATGGCAAAGCTACTGAACCTTCTCCTTCGCCCCACAAGTGCCATGAATGTGAATCAGCCACGTGTTCTAAAGCTATTGCAGTAATATCAACAGGTGCATTAGGGTCGTGCAATTTGGCATGAGCAGAAGTCCCAGCGTGCGCAGAATCTACATGAGCAACGCCTACCTCATGTTCCAGAGGTTTTGAAGCTGTTAACTTATTTGTAAACCCAATAAATAGGGAAAATATCAATAAAAAGATACTTGTAAAGCGTTTGTATGTATTAATTTTACTAGTCATTACGAAAAAAGGTATTGTAAGCTTTAAAATTCGGGTGCAAATGTAGAGATAAATTGACAAACCAGAAAGTTTTTTTTAAGTTTTAAACGAACGTAATTAAAAAAAGATAAGTTAGTTATTAAAAAACCACATAATCCTGCGGATTAATAGAAAAACCATTGTACCATAACTCAAAATGAAGATGAGGGCCTGTGCTATTTTCGCCTGTATTTCCTACAACTCCAATTGATTCTCCAGCTTTTACAAAATTTCCTGTTTTTTGGGTAATATTTGAAAGATGTTTATACACACTTGTTAAATTATTACCATGTTGCAACTGTATAACATATCCATCCTCGTATGTAAAGCCTGCAAAAATAATGGTTCCATCTAAAGTAGCCTTAATTAGTTCATTTTCTTTAGAAACGATATCAGTACCAAAATGTTCTTCATTTAGGTTGTAGGAATCTGTAACAATGCCGTTTACTGGTGTAAAAAAGAAAAAGTTGTTAAGTATATTCGCTTTATTAGCAGAAACCTTATCGCTCGTTGATTCTAACTGATTATTCTCAATATCGTTACGCAATTTTTTGTCCTGTTCACTTGGTTTAATATCAATATTGGCATATTTACCTGTAGAATCATTAGGCGGTTTTGGTGTTTTACCTTCTGTTTTTCCCGAAAATACATTTAATAAATTATTAATGTACCAATCTCTCGATTCTAAAATGTTTTCTAATGAATCAGCCTTGGTGCTTAGCATAATAATATCCTTTCTATCATCAACATTGCCATAGCCAGGGATATACTCTCTAAAAGGAGTAAAGGCTACTAAACTTATTACAAAAACAGTCATTACAATTGTAACAGACCCCAATAAAATGATGAGTCCCAAAGGAGAAAGCCTTAAAGAAAACTTTTCTGCAAAGGAATCATCATTTAAAATTACCAATCGATATTTACTTCTTAATTGATTAGTGAAAATTTTCCAGCGACTATTTTTGATTTCAGGCATACGTTCGACACAAAAATATACTAAATTTACGATTTTGACGTTATAACCTTATTTTTGTAAACATTTTTTTGAAATCTATTAAAACATATATATACCATTTTTTTATTTTATTACTTCTAACAACTGGATGTAAAACAAATAAAAACACGTTTGTGCATAGAGGTTACCATAATTTAACGGCACGTTTTAATGGTTATTATTATGCTACAGAAAGCATTAAAGAAGGTGAAGAAAAAATAAGAACTAGTTATAAATACGACTACGATCAATTATTGCCAGTATTTCTTGTCCCTACAAACGAAGACGCTAAGGCTACTTTTCCTGAGTTTGATAAAGCTATTAAAAAATCATCTAACTGTATTCAGAAACATACGATTAAAGACAAAAAAAAGGGGACTGAAATTACCACTGCGGGAAAATGGATTGATAATAACTGGAATGCTATTGGTATTTCACATTTTTATAAACGAGAATTTTTTTCAGGAATTGAAGCCTTTGAGTATGTTATTAGAAGTTATAAATCTAGAGATAAGTATAAGGCAATGATTTGGCTTGCTCGTTCGTATAACGAAATTGGAGCCCCATCTCAAGCCGAACCTATTATTGGTATTTTAAAAGAAGATAAGAAAATATCTAAATACGCAAAACGAGAACTGCACGCCTTGCAAGCAGATTATTATTTGAATCGTGGCATGATTACTGAATCAGAAACCGCACTTGTAAAAGCCTTAAAAGGAGGTGATCCTAAGAAAAATAATTTATTAAACTTTTTAAAACGTAAGCCTTCAAAAAAAACTAGAGCGAGATACAGCTTTATTTTAGGGCAGTTACGCGAAGAAAGACAAGAAAATAGAAAAGCTATTCAGTATTACAAAAAAGTAATAGCATTAAAACCAGATTATGAATTTGTGTTTCATGCAAAAATGAAACTTGCCCGATTATATGATTTAAAATCAGGTAATGTTGCAAAGATAAAACGAGACCTAGTAAAGATGACTCGTGATGTTAAGAATGCAGAATACTTAGATATTATATATTACACGTTGGGCGAAATTTTTGAAAAAGAAAAAAACATAGATCAAGCAATAGCTAACTATAAATTATCGGTAAAAAATAGCACACAAAATCCTAAACAAAAAGCATTGTCTTATCTTAAGTTAGGGGAAATAAACTTTGAACTTGCAAACTATACAGCATCCGGAGGATACTATGACAGTACGTTAATTACATTGCCAAAAGATTATAAAGATTATGCTTTAATAGCAAAACGTAAAGAAACGTTAGAAACATTAGTAGGTTATATAAGAATCATACAACGAGAAGATAGCTTACAACGTATTGCAAAAATGAGCGAAGGAGAAAGAAATCGTTTTATTGAAAAAATGATGGCAAAAATTGAATACGAGGAAGAAAAAAAGAAAGAAGAAAAAGAATTATTAAACTCGCAAAACACAAACCCAAATAATAATACAGCGGTAGTGCCAAACAATGGAATGCCAAGTATGGGCGGTAATGTAAAAGGAGACTGGTATTTTTATAACCAAACAACCTTGAGTTTTGGAGTAAACGACTTCATTAAAAAATGGGGTATGAGAAAATTAGAAGATAATTGGAGAAGAAGTCAAAAATCTTTAAGTTTTGATAATCAAACAACAGATGAAAGCGACACAATACCAGGCGTTAAAACAGTTACTAAAAACAAAGGTGCTTCAAATAAAAAAAATATAGATTACTATCTATCTGATTTGCCAATATCTGATACTTTAATACAAAAGTCTAATAAAAAAATTATTGATGCTTATTACAATTTAGGAAGTACTTATAAAGAAGAATTGAATAATAATAAAAAAGCAATAGCCACTTTTGAAGAATTAAATAATAGATATACGGATAATAAGTATAAACTATCAACTTACTTTCAATTATATCGTATTTACACGTCCATAAAAAATCAAACACAAGCAGATTATTATAAAAACAAATTACTAAACGAATATCCAAATAGTGAATACGCACAAATAATAAAAAACCCGAAATACATTTCTGACAAAAATGCTCAAAAAGATGAAGTTGAACTCTTTTATACAGATACCTATAATGCTTATAATAGTGGCAATTACAGTAACGCATACGCTAAGTGCAATGAATCAGAAACAAAGTTCGGAAAAAATGATTACGCTCCTAAATTTGCCTATATAAGAGCTATGTGTATTGGAAAATTAAAAGGTGTTGACTCTTTAGATGCAGCTCTTAAACAATTACAAGTTTTATACCCAAAAGATCCAGTAACAAAACAAGCACAGGACATTATAGAAATAATTTATAATATGCAGCATCCTAATGAAGGTACATCTATGGTTAACATTAATAATGCAGATACCTTTAGCTTAGATTTAAATACGCAACATTTTGTAATTGCTATTTGCCCTGATGATGTAGCTATTGCAAATATTTTTAAATCAGCCTTAGCGGATTATAATAATAATTTTTTTAGTAATGAGAACTTAGCTATAACAAGCAGCTTGTTTGGAAATACAGATCAAATTACTACTGTAAAAACTTTTAAAAATGCACAAGATGCGCTCAGGTATATCGATAATTTAAAAAAAGATAAAACTATTTTTTCTGGAAAAGTAAAAACAGAATTATTTACAATGATGGCCATTTCCCAAGACAACCTTCAAAAACTTTTTAGAAAAAAACAAATAGGCTACTATAAACCTTTTTACGACGATCATTATAAATTACAACCGTAATTTTATATATTCATAATTCAAAAAAAATAAGATGTTTCAAAAAATAAATAAATTAACCGCTAACGAAAGCGCATCCATAAATTTAATTGGAAATGGAACTACTATAACCGGTGATATTAATGCTAATGGTGATTTGCGAATTGATGGCGGCCTAAAAGGAAATATTACAATTTCAGGAAAATTAGTAGTTGGCCAATCAGGAAATATTGAAGGAAATGTCATTTGTCAAAATGCAGATGTTTCTGGTGAAATTCATGGAAAAGTTAGTGTAAGCGAATTACTTTCATTAAAAGCAAGTGCTAAATTATTAGGCGATATTGTTACCGGAAAAATATCAATTGAACCAAGCGCAACATTTACTGGAACCTGTAATATGGGAACTGTTGTAAAAAATATGTCTAATGTCAAAGAATCCGGAGAATAAGCAGCCATCAAAACCGCTTAATGCCTATGCAAAATATAGCGCTTTAGGGATACAAATGGCTGTTATTATCGGGGGTGGTTGTTACGCAGGTTACAAATTAGATCAATATTTTAATAACTCAACTCCAATATTTACAATTATACTTAGTCTTTTATCAATTGGGTTTGCTATGTATATTGTTTTAAAAGATTTCATTAAGCCAAACAAATAAATCCTATATGCAAAATAAAAAAAAATACTATTTACAATTTACACTTGTATGCGTTGGCGCTTTAATATTATCTTACGGACTAAGTCAAACACCTAATCGGTATTTTAATACAAGTCATTTTTGGATTCCAACAGTATTTTTTGCTATTACTACATTAGGCATAAATAGTTTATTAACTAGCGGAGACAAGCAATCTAAAGAGTTTGTTTTTAAAACCTTAGCAATGAGCATGGCGCGCTTATTAGTTTGTATGATTTTTGTATTTGTTTATTCGCTCGTAAATAAACCACAAGCATTAGCATTCACGTGTCATTTTATGATACAATATATTTTGTTTACCATATTTGAAATGTCCTTTCTATTAAAATATATCAAACAAAATAATTAAGTCCTTATAAAAACAATATCCATTTTTTAGCATAAAAATCTTACTTTTAAAATTGTAATTATAAAATCATGAAATAGCCATATTTGCTAAAACACAAACACAAATGAAGATAAACTGGCTAAACCATCCCGAATCAAGTTCGGGACAAGTTATAATAACTAAAAAACAACAATATCTACATATGAAACTA
>CANHPI010000142.1 GCA_947462425.1 Bacteroidota bacterium | reverse complement strand
GTGGAGTTATATTCCTGTTGAAAATATTGAACAAATTGAAGTGATCAAAGGGGCATCATCTGTATTATATGGTTCATCAGCATTAAATGGAGTGATTAATATTCGTACTTCCTATCCTCGTAGTAAGCCAAAAACAAGTATTAATTATTCTGCGGGCCAATATAGTATCCCTAATTCTCCGGCAGAAAACTGGTACAAAAGCAATGGTAATAATTCATTCCCAGGATTTAGTAATTTAAATTTGTTTCATTCTCGAGTCATTAAAAATAATTTAGATTTTGTTATTGGAGCAAATTTTAATATTGATCAAGGTTACATTGGTCCGCCGCCTCCAGCTCCATATATGGATCCTGCAATAAAAAAAGCATTACTATTGGAAGATACTATTCCAACATTTACAAATAATGATATGATAAAAAAAAGAGGTCGTATTAATGTTAACTTAAGATATAGGTCTAAAAGAATTGAAGGATTGAATTTTGGTGTTAATGCTAATTTCATGCTTAATAAAACTAATATGGTATTTGCTTGGTTAGGAGATTCTGCTAGTTTATATAAGGGTTATCCCGGAGCGGTATTTTTAGAAGACCAAACTCTTTTTAATGTAGATCCTTTTATTAAATACAAAACTAAAAATGGTGTAGGTCATAGTTTACAGACCCGTATTTTTCATTCAGATAATGTCATCACAAATAATCAATCAAATAAAGGAACGATGTATTTTGGTGAATATCAATTACAGCGACAATTTAAAAGTATCGATTTAACTTTTACAGGTGGATTGGTTGGAAATATATCCCAATCAAAATCACGTTTATACGTTTCAAGTGGCACACCCGAAAATAGAATTGTGAATGCTTCCGGTTATATTCAATTGGATAAAAAGTTTTGGAGAATATTAAATTTATCGGGTGGGGTTAGATATGAGTATTTTAAAATGAATAATCTAAATAGTGTAGTTGCTCCAATTTTTAGAGCAGGTGCAAATTTACAGGTTACTCGCGGTACGTTTATCAGGACGTCATACGGCCAGGGGTTTAGATATCCAACTATTACAGAAAGGTATATAACAACTAAAGCAGGTTTATTTGGTATTTTTCCAAACCCAGATTTAAAACCAGAAACAAGTAATAGTTTTGAAATTGGATTAAAACAAGGTTTTAAAATTGGGAATTGTAAAGGTTTTTTAGATATAGCTGGTTTTTATCAAAAATACCACAATACCATTGAGTACTTATTTGGTGTTTGGGATCCGGATGTTGCTATTGTTGGGTTTAAATTTTTAAATACAGGAGATTCTAGAGTAAGAGGAGTTGATATGTCATTAGCTGCTACCACAGCAGAAACAAATAAACGATTTGGGATTTCTGCACTAATAGGGTATACCTATATTGAACCAGTTAGCTTAACACCCGACAGTGTTTATGCGCGTGATAAATCTCTAGGAGGATTTGGGCAGGATTTAAGTTATAAAAGTAGCAGTATAGATACTACTGATAATATACTGAAATATCGTTTTAAGCATATGTTTAAGTTAGATGTTGAGGTAAAAATTTATCGATTTTCTTTTGGTATAAGTAATAAATACTATAGTAAAATGCAAAATATAGATAGGGCTTTTAAAGATGTGGAAACCTTAACAGATGGTTTTTATCCCTATGTAGAAAGGATAAAGGGGGTTAAGTTTTGGGCAACTCACTATTTTATTAGTGTTTGGGATGCTCGTTTTAGCTATACATTAAATAGTAAACAAAAATTATCTATTGTTTGTAATAATATATTTAATGAAGCTTATTCTTTAAGGCCACTTAAAATTGAATCGCCGCGAACAGCGGCAATACAATATGTATTAACATTTTAAAAAAGTATTTTTTTTAGGAAATGCTTTTGGTGTGATATAATTATCTATTTTTGCCTTAAAGCGTTAATATGCAATTGTTTGCGGGTAATTTTCAATACTTTCATGATTTTTTTAGTCATTACCTGCCAGTAAAAAATCCGGTACTGATTCTCGCGTTAACCTTACTTATCATTTTATTTGCACCCCTCGTTTTAAAACGTTTCCGTATTCCAGGTATTATTGGGTTAATTATAGCAGGGGTTATTATTGGCCCTCACACACTTCACATCATCGAAAAATCTACAAGCTTTGAATTATTCAGTAAAACAGGTTTATTGTATATTATGTTTTTGGCAGGTTTAGAAATAGATATGCAAGAGTATAAGCAAAACCGAACTAAGAGTATTGTATTTGGTGCTTTCACATTTTTTATTCCAATCATCATAGGTTACTTAGTGTGTATTTATATTTTTGGTTTTTCGTTATGGCCTGCGTTATTGTTAGCCAGCATGTTTTCTACGCACACACTTTTAAGTTATCCTATTGTAAGTAACATGGGTATTGTTAAAAATAGAGCGGTTCAAGTTTCTTTTGGTGGAACCATAATTACCGATAGTGCTGTTTTAATATTGTTGGGTGTAATTACAAATGTGGTTGGTGGAGAAATAAATGCCATGTTTTGGTTGCGGTTGGTTATTTCGTTAGGTTTATTAGGTTTTGCTGTTTTATATTTATTGCCAAAAGTTAGTCGTTGGTTTTTTAGAAACATCGAAGGACAGGGTAGTTCGCAATATATTTATGTATTGGCAGTGGTTTTTATATCCGGTTTTTTTTCTGAGTTGGCTGGTGTTGAACCAATTATTGGAGCCTTTTTAGCTGGTTTAGCATTAAATAGAGTTATTCCCCATAATTCGGTTTTAATGAATCGAGTTATTTTTATTGGCAATACGTTATTTATTCCTTTCTTTTTAATAAGTGCCGGTATGTTGGTTGATTTTACTGTATTTTTAAAGGGTACAGATGCACTAATCTTTGCTGGTATATTAAGCTTAGTAGCATTAGCTACAAAATGGTTGGCTGCACAAGTTACAGGTGCTATTTATAAATACACCAAATTTGAAAAACGAGTTATGTTTGGTTTAAGTGCTTCTCATGCTGCAGCTACTTTAGCCGTTATCAAAGTAGGGTATGATATTGGTTTGTTTGATCAAAATGTTATTAATGGAACCATTATTTTAATATTAGTTACTTGTATGGTAAGTTCATTTGTTACAGAGCGCGCTGCTCGTAAAATTGCCATTGCTGATAAAGAAATTTCTAAAAAAATTATAGATAGAACTGAGCGAATTTTAATACCTGTAAGTAATCCTGAAAATATTGCTCGATTAATTGATTTAGCATTAATTATTAAAGATGACAAATCACAAGAACCTATTTATCCATTATCAATTGTGGAAGAAAACGAAGACGCTGATGAAAAAATTAATATTGTTAAAAAAGTAATAGACGGGATTGTTGAACAAATAGCTTCAGTAGATAAAAAAGTTCAGGTATTAAAAAAAGTTGATTTAAGTATTGTGGATGGTATTGCTAGAACCGTAAAAGCTTATAGTATATCTGATGTACTAATTAGTTGGAAAGCACAACAAGGAACTAGTAATTTAATTTTTGGAAGTATCGCCGATAATTTATTAGTTAAAACAAAACAGTCTATTATTATTTCAAAGGTTATTCAACCTTTAAATTCATATAAGCGTGTTATTGTTTTATTAGCTCCTAACTCTGAATTAGAAAGTGGATTTAATTTAGTGATTCGAAAAATTAATGCCATATTAAAGCAAATAGGAAATGATGGTATTGTATATGGGCAACAAAAAACTATAAATGCATTTACAAATTTAAATAAAGATAAAAAACGAGAGTTTTATAATTATTTAATGGTTACAAGTTTTGATGGTAGTGATATTTTAAATGATATAAAAGAAGATGATTTATATGTGTTTTTAAGTGGTCGAAAACAAACCGTGTCTTTTGATTTTCATATTGATAATATGCCTAAAACTTTAAATAAAAATAATGAATTTACTAGCTTTATAGTTTTTTATCCGGAGTCCTTAAAGTCTTTAAGTGATTCGCAAATTACCGAAATGACAGTTCCAGCTTTTCAAGAGAATATAGAAAAGGTTATTCATTTAAAAGATAAGATTAAAGATATCTTTAAGGGAAACTGAAAAAATATTTAGCTAATACTAAAACAAGCCAATCTCAGAGGTTTTTATCCAACCTTCATTTCCATTTTCAAGTTTAATATTAGTCCAGTTTAAATTGGATTCTAAAACATTAATTTTTGTGCCTTCGTGCAAATTAAATTTAGTTTTCGAACTTATAGTTGGTTCTTCAAGAACTTTAGATTCGCGTTTTAAAACAATAGCAAAATTAGTTACTTGTTTATCTTTAAGGGCAATAAAGCCAAGAACTATAGAACTTATAAAAACAATTAATGAAAGGCTGCTAAATAAAAATCCTATACGTTTTAAAATTAATTGCTTAGTAGTAAAAAACACAAATGCTAGAATTAATGCTCCTGTTAAACTAAAAATGCTTAACCAAGCCCAGCCTGTTGTTGATAATAAGTTTACTAATTCAGATTTTATTGCACCAATGAAAAAATTTTCGCGACTTTCTATTTTATCAATTGTTTTTTCATTTGCTATGCTTAGGTTTGTTTCAACATCTTTGTTATTTGGTTGAAGTTTATTTGCTAACTCATAATTGTAAATAGCTTTTCCTAATTCATTATTTTTATAATGTGCATTTCCTAAATTGTAATAAAGTTTGTAAGATACCAATCCTTCATTTAAAATAGTTTGGTATGCTATAATTGATTCCTTGTAATTTTTAGCTGCATATGATTTTTCGGCTTTTGTCTGCAAATCATTATTTGCAAAAGAAAATACTGAAGTAAATAATAATAGTATCAATAGGCGTTTCCTAAGTTCTCCAACTCGCTTAAACTGACACTTTTGCCCTCTTTTGTTTGTGATATTAAATCGTTTCATTGTCTAGTTATCTAATGGTCACATTTACTTTTTTATCTGCTCTTCTATTTGCGATATTAATACAATCGTATCATTATAAACTTTTTTTAAATCTCCAGTAACCGCACTTGGAGCATATTTAGCATATTCACAAGTATTTAAAGTTTCAATTACATTTTTTGCGGTTACTTCCGATACATTTTTAAATAATAACATTTCTGTAATTTTCTCTTTTGATAAATCAATAATCGATAAATTAAATTTATCTCCAATATATTTATTTAGAGCATTTAATACTTCTGTAAAAAATAAATCCTTATTGTTTTGTAACATATGTTTTTCGGCAATCGATAGTTGTTTTTTTGCCAACTTAGCAGCTTTGCGTTCTTTTACAATAGTTATATTACTATTTGCTTTAACATGTTTTTTAACAAGAAATAATCCTAAAAAAAATAATATAATAGGTAAGATTAATAATAGATAGTGAATAATTGAAGAGAAAAATTCCACATCATTTTTATGTAAACCTAAATTACCGGTTTTTATATATCTTATGTCATTATCACTTTCTTTAATTCCATGTTTTTTTGTAGAAACGATTTGCGCACTTCCAGCCTCACCCTCCAAAACATTTAATTTCATTTCTGGCGAAGGAATCGAAACGTACTGTTTTTTGTCAGCATTAAAATAATTAAAGCTTAAATTGTTTAAAATAAACTCACCTTTTTCTCTGGGAATAATAAGGTAATTGTAAGTAATGTTGCCAGTTACTCCGCCTACAATTTTAATATTTTCATTAATTTTTGGCTCGTATGATTCAAAAGATTCAGGCAGATTTAATTTGAGTGGTTCAATTAATTTAATATTTCCTTTTCCGCTAATTGTAATTTTTAAATTGATGGGCTCATTAGCTTTCACTTGCTCTTTATCAAGTTCAGCTTTATAAGAAAAATCACCAACGGCTCCTGAAAATACGTCTGGTTTGTTTTGTAATGGTAAGTCTTGAACATCAACTTTTACAGGTTTGCTCTTTACTTTTATAACAACATCTTCGTATCCACCAGCGCCAAAAAATTGTTCGAAAATATTACGAGGCTGTCTTTTAGTTTGCCTTCTAACAATACAATCTAATTCAACAGGTTCAATAACAAGGGAGCCACTACGTTGTGGAAATAAATACACTTTGCTATAATCAGCTACGTTATAAATTACGCCATTTACATTTTCTTGTTGTAAATTTATTTGTTGTGTATTATTTTCTTGTTGAGACCAAAATCCATTGTAAGGTGGGAACTTTACATTTTGAAATCCTCTTAAATCAACACGTGAATATACTTTTTGAGTTAGTGTTAATTGCTCTCCTAAAAAACATTTTGTTTTACTTAAATAGGTTCTTACAAATAAATCATCATTACTTATTTCACTTGTATATTGATTTTTTTCTTTTGTTTGACTTTGCTGAGCTTGAGTATTCGTATTGGCAGATTGTTGTTGAGGATTTCCTTTTACAACATCAATAACTATCGGTTTGGTCTCAAGTTTTTGGTTGCCAGACATTACTGATGCTGAACCAATTGTGAATTTACCTTCTTTTTTTGCGGCAATGAATAAAGAAATTGTAGTAGATTGAGAAATATTACCATTAACCATGCTCATGCTTTGGCTTTGGTTTGGTCCCGAATAAATATTGAAATCATTAAAATTTGGATACACTAAATTATTTCCACTACCATTTAATGTAAATGCTACTTGAAATACTTCGCCTACAGCCACTTTGTTTTTACTTACTTGAGCAACAAAACTTGGCGTTTGAGCCAGAGCCCAACTGCTAATAAATAGTAAGAATATGAATAATTTTTTAATCAATTTTTTATTTTTACATCTTCCGCCTTTTGAGCAACTCATAAAAGGAGGAAAGAACTATTGTTTCAACTTATAACTTATCACTAAACACTTACAACTAATTGTTACCAATCTTTTTCTACTTTAACTTTTTGTCCAGGATCACCTTTTTTCTTTCTGAGTGATTGCATTTTTTTCTCGTCATTCTTTAAAGCATTCAACATTTTTTCCGCTTGCTCTTTGCTCATTTGAGGTTGCTGAGCTTCTTGTTTATCTTTATCGTTGGGATTATTAATGTCTTTTTTGTCTTTTTCTCCTTTGTCTTTTTTAT
>CANHPI010000141.1 GCA_947462425.1 Bacteroidota bacterium | reverse complement strand
TTTCACAACTTTGCCAGGATTACCAACAACTACTTTTCTGTCTTCAATAACCGTATCGGCAGGTACAAAACATAAAGCACCTATAATACAATTATCGCCAATCACACAATTATCCATTACAACTGCATTCATACCCACTAGTACATTTTTACCAATCGTTCCGCCATGTATAATAGCGCCGTGGCCAATATGCGCCGCTTCTTTCAATAAAACAGTAGTTCCCGGAAACATGTGTATGGTGCAATTTTCTTGCACATTACATCCGTCTTCAATAATAATTTGTCCCCAATCACCACGAACCGCAGCACCTGGACCGATATATACGTTTTTACCAATGATGACATTGCCTGTAACAGTTGCGTTTGGATGAATAAATGATGATTTATCAATTACTGGTTTATATCCGTTGAATTCAAAAATATTTGCCATAGTGTGTTTTTAAAATTTAGAACGCTGATGACGCTGATTATTAAGATTAGGTAAGATTTTTTATTGGTATATCAAAAATAGAAAACTTATAAGATAGATTTTTATGATTAGGTGAAATTATTTAATCATTTTTTATCATATCCATCTGCGTTATCAGCGTTCCATTAATCATACAAATTAAAACTCACTCTTTAAATGAAACTTAATTTCAGGAAATTTAGTTTGTGCCATCTCTAACAACCAAGCTGATTCAGCTAAAAAGACTAAACGATTTTCTTTATCGTATGCAATATGATTAGACTTATCAATTAAAAATTCTTCTAATTTTTTCTTATCACTACATTCAATCCATAATGCTTTGTATAAATTGACAGAATCATAACCGCAAGATGCGTTATACTCCGATTTTAAACGATGCTGAATAACCTCAAACTGCAAGGCACCAACCGTACCAACTACTTTACGACCATCTGCTTTTTTAGTAAATAATTGTGCTACTCCTTCATCCGTTAATTGCTCTAAGCCTTTTTGTAATTGCTTAGTTTTCATTGGGTCTAAATTAGTTACATATTTAAATAGCTCAGGAGAAAAACTCGGAATGCCTTTAAAATTAAATTTAGGACCTTCTGTTAATGTATCTCCAATTTTAAAACTTCCAGCATCATATAAACCAATTACATCACCAGGATACGATTCATCAATAACCGATTTTTGCTGTGCCATAAAAGCTGTAGGATTACTAAAACGCATATCTTTTTGTTCGCGCACATTGTAATAATATTTATTACGTTCAAACTTACCTGATACAATTCTTAAAAAAGCAATTCTATCTCTATGTTTAGGATCTAAATTAGCATGAATTTTAAATACAAATCCACTAAATTTTGGAGCATCAGATTCAATATGTCCAGCTACGTCGGTATCTCTGCCTTGAGGCGTTGGAGCAATTTCCACAAAACAATCTAACAACTCTTTTATACCAAAATTATTTACTGCGCTACCAAAAAACACAGGACTAATATTTGCTGCCAAATACTCTCTCTTATCAAAATCATCATACACACCATCAATTAATGTAATATCATCACGTAATTGATTGGCGAAATCTTCACTGATGTATTTTTCAATTTCAGAATCATTCACATTATCCAAAACAACACTTTCTTCAACTGTGGTTTTACTATCTCCTTGAAAAAGTGATAATTTTTTTTCATATAAATTATATACTCCTTTAAATGATTTACCAATACCAATTGGCCAGGTTAAAGGACGAACTCTTATTTTTAATTCTTTTTCAATTTCATCTAACAAATCAAATGCGTTTTGTCCTTCACGATCCATTTTATTTACAAACACAATCACAGGTGTATTGCGCATACGGCATACTTCTAGTAATTTCCGTGTTTGTGGTTCTACTCCTTTTACACAATCAATTACCATAATTACACTATCTACAGCAGATAATGTACGATAGGTATCTTCGGCAAAATCTTCGTGGCCAGGAGTGTCTAAAATGTTTACTTTAAAATCTCTGTAATCAAAGGCCATAACTGATGTAGAAACTGAGATACCACGTTGTTTTTCAATTTCCATGAAATCGGAAGTAGTCGACTTTTTGATTTTATTTGATTTAACAGCTCCTGCCGATTGAATAGCCCCTCCAAATAATAACAATTTTTCTGTTAAGGTTGTTTTACCAGCATCTGGATGGGCAATAATGGCAAAAGTTTTTCTTTTATTTAATTCTTCTATAAAACTCATTAGTATTTGAAATATGGCTGTAAAGATACGCTTTTTTAATAGATGCAAAGCTGTTATGAACACACAACATGTGTTTTAAAACACAAACAAACACGCATATTTTTTAAAACGGATAACCAATACCAAAATTTAAAATAGCAGACTCTTTCAATGTTTGTTTTCCAAAAACCCACCTTTTACCTTTTGAATATTGTGGATCATGAACACGAATAGCAGCATCCAATCTGAGAACAAAAAAGCTAAAATCATATCGTAATCCAAAACCTGAACCAATTGCAATTTCTTTATAAAATTCATCTATTTTGAATTGTCCATTTGGTTTATTTGGATCTTTATAAGACAACCAAATATTACCTGCATCAGCAAACCAAGCTCCATAAATTGATTTAAAAATCTGAAACCTATATTCTACATTACTTTCAATTTGAATATCACCAATTTTATCATAACGTGAACTCACAGAATCAGGCTGATCATAACTTCCTGGACCTAATGTTCTAGCACGCCAAGCTCTGTTACTATTTGGGCCGCCACCAAAAAAACTTTGTTCATAAGGTAAGGTAGTTAAATTTTTTAGTGGCTTCCCAAATCCACCAGCTAATCGATAAACTAGTTTGCCTAATTTTCTAATTTTAAAATAAAAACGATAGTCTACATCAAATTTTACAAATTGAGAAAAAGGAATGTCCTGAACTAAGAATCTGTCAAAAGCATCTTTTGGCTGATTTGCTGCAGAATAGATTCCCCTTAAAATATTACCTGATGAACTTATACTGGTTCTTAAATACATGAAATTTCTTCTTTTAGCTAACGTTTGATTATTATAAATAGCAGATATTTTGGATAGTGTGGTAACGTGATCCTGAAAAGAATTAAGTAAAAAAAAGTCCTTTAAATTTATTAAATCAGTTTTAAAAGTGCCAAACAACTTTGCTTTAACTATATATGTTTCTAAGGGTATTATATCATAGGTTAATAATCCTTTACTAGTATTAAACTTAAACCCATATGAAATAGTTGATATGGTTCGATCAAATTCGGGACGGGATTGATAATTAATAGATAAATTTAAAATAGTTTTTGGTTGAATAAAATATCTTTTTTCATTTACATTTTTTTTATAGTAAAATAAAGTAAAAGGGAACAATGGTCTGGGGAAATAAATATTTAACTCTGGTCCAAACTGGACGGTATTAAAAGTATTTTGAACATTTTCAATATTAGTAGTTTGTGAAGTATTAAACTGCCTTTGTGCATTAAGAGAGCCTTTTAACTTTAGCTCCACTAACTCGGCACCACCAAACGCATTTTTATTTTGAAAAACCAAACTGCCGGCTAAACCATAATTCCCAGACGTATAATTTCCTTCAGTTTCTAATGTAATAGATTGTTTTACCAATGGCTGGCAAACTATATAGCAATTTAACTTATCAGGAAAATTTGGATTTTGAATGTATTGTATAAAAACACTCTTAAATACTTTTAACGAACTTAATCCTTTATAAGTTTCTTCAGCATAATTTTGTTGATATAATTGCCCAGGAAAAATACTAATATCTCGAGTTAAATCTCTTTCGTGAAATAACAGTTTTTTGTTGTGCAATATTTTTAACCCATTGTAGTGTATTGTATCTTTCATAAAAAAACTACTTGCCTTTCCTTTAAAATCTGATATTGTTTCAGGAATAATAAAAACATTTTCGATATAAAAGCGGGGATGGTTTACATAAACAATAGAATCGTTGGTATCGCTAAAAGACTTTGAATACATTTTAACACCAATAGTTAAATTAACATTTTGACCTGCTAAATTCGTATCCACCAAATAATTTACATATTCTGGTGCAAAATAAAAATAGCCATTGTTTAATTGAGTCTCTGTAATTCTCGATCTTTCTTTTTGAAAAATGTCTTCATCATATATTATATTATTTTTTATTAATGAACTAGTAGTATCATTCATAATAAAATAATCAATTAACGGGTCATCTATTTTATAATTAATGTTTTGAATTTGGTATGGCTTAGATTTTGTTATAAAAAAATAAGATTTAGCTCGTTTTTTCTTCACATCTAGCACAAGGCTATCTCTTACTTTTGAGTTAAAATAACCCTTTGAAAACACAAATTTTTGTAATTGATTTATAGTAATTCTAGTAAGTAAAGAATCTAAAATAACAGGTGGTTCACCAGCTTCTAAAACACTCTCCCTAAATGTAGGTTTTTCTTTGTTTTTCAGATTCGGTGGTTTAGTAGTTTTTCTTTTTGCATATCTTCTTTTGTTTTTGCGATCATTCTTTTCAGTTCGTTTAGCATTAATTTTATCAAATCTTAAATTTCTTTTATCTTTCTTTTTCAGCATTTTTTGCTGATCAACCTGATTGTATAACCATAAATTAAATCGTACTAATTTTAAAATTTTTCTATTTGGTTTTTGCCTAATAAAAGCCTCTAATTCAGAGTTATCAATTGTTGTTCCATTTTGCCTTATAGAACTTTTCTGTAATAAAAATTCGTTTTCTTTAAGATGCTTGTTTATACTGCAAGAGCTTATTAAAATAATAAAAAATAGGACACATAGCAAATGCAAACCAATTCTATGGAAAGGCTTTAAAAAAGTTTTAATATCGTGTTTATTGGTCAAATGGATTACTTACATTTATAGCGTACTAATTTAACTTTAAATAATGATTAGTAAAAATCAGATAAAACACATACAATCCTTACACTCTAAAAAAAATAGAGAGCAGGATGGCTTATTTATAATTGAGGGTATAAAATTAGTTTCAGAATTTATAAAGCACTCTAAATTTGCCATTAAGGAACTATTTGCAACATCAGATTTTTTGACCAATCAGAAATCAATATTAGAGAACAGTCAAATAGAGTATTCTGAAATAAGTGAGGAAGAATTAAAGAAAATCAGTTTGCAAACATCACCTAATCAAGTTTTAGCGATAGTTAATATAAAACACCAAGTATTGGATGCCTCAATCTTTGGGAATTCAACGACTTTATTTTTAGATGAAATCAGGGATCCGGGTAATTTAGGCACAATTATTAGAGTAGCAGATTGGTTTGGAATAAAACAAGTTATTTGCTCACCAAATTGTACAGAACTCTACAATCCCAAAACTTTACAAGCTAGTATGGGTGCTGTATTAAGAGTAAATGTAATAATATTAAATTTTGAAGAATTATTGTCTCATTTTAAAGAATTACCAATTTATGGAGCAGTTTTAAATGGAGAAAACATTTTTACCTCACAATTAAAAAACGGACTCATTATTATTGGAAATGAAGCAAACGGTATTTCTCAAGAAGTTCAAAAATATCTCACACATCCAATTACTATTCCAGCGGCTAATAGTAACGGCAGTGAATCACTTAACGCGGCAAATGCCTGTGCCATTATTTGTTCTGAATTTCATAGACAACTAACTTATAAATGTTAAATAAATTAGTTTAGTTTTGTAACAACAATGTCAGTGCAGATAAATCATACATCATTTGGACAATTATCAGATTTAGCTGATACTTTGGTGATTGAATTATCGGATTCGTTTATTCAATTTTGCGAATTTCAATCCGACCAAAATAAGCCATTATTCCTGTGTAATTATCCTATTGAAAATATTATAAATGTATTTTTAAATGAGCACTTAATAAATGCGATTAAGCATTTTCAGATTTCGAAAAAATCATACGAACATGTATATGTAAACTATTTTAACCAACAGTTTACATTGTGCCCTGCTTCATTTTATGATGTTGCAAATAATAGGTCTTTACTTGAATTTAATACAGCTTCGGTTTCTAATAAATTAATTTTTGCTGATGATGTCAATACTGATATCAAACTAATATATGCTGTTGACGATTCTTTAAAATCTGCATTAGATTTAGTTTTTCCTAATCATCAATTAAAACATACGCTTACTGTATTGGCCAAATTAATGTTGCAAACAGAAGAATTAATAAAAGAAGCTGTTATCTTACAAATACATTCAAATTACATTGAGGTGATTGTAAAGCAAGATCAAAAATTAGTATTAGCCAATCAGTTTACAATTACTACCCACGAGGATATCTTATATTTTGTATTATTTATCTTAGAGCAGTATCAATTAAATCCATTAACCGCTAACATTACAATTATTGGCAATGTCGACGCAACATCGGGATTAATAATTGCTTTAAAAAAATACATCAAAAATATTCGCTTAGGATTAGGACATAAAACAATAAACTGGTCAAATATTAATGGCATGCCTCAACATTTTAATTACACTTTATTAAATAGATTATTTTGCGAATAATAGGAGGTATATTTAAAGGCAAACAATTGGTAGCCCCTAAAAACTTACCAGTTAGACCCACAACTGATTTTGCCAAAGAGGGATTATTTAATATTTTAAATAATAAGATAGATTTTGATGAAATAACTGTCCTTGATTTATTTTGCGGAACAGGAAACATTAGTTTAGAATTTGCCTCGCGCGGAGTAAAAAAAATTTACGCTATTGATAAACATACGCCATGCTTAAATTTTATAAAAGATACTGCTAAGACTCTCAAACTAAGTAGCATATTTATTGAAAGAGCTGATGTATTTAAATATCTTGAAAAAACACATTCTACTTTTGATGTAATTTTTGCAGATCCACCATATGAATTAGAAAATATTGCCAACATCCATGAATTAGTATTTTCTCGAAATTTATTAAACGAAGGCGGACTTTTAATTATTGAGCATGGTAAACAAACAGATTTAACTGCTAAAAAAAATTATTTAGAAGTCCGAAAATACGGTAATGTAAATTTTAGTTTCTTTTCTCAATCTATTGATTAATAAATTCAAGTCTA
>CANHPI010000140.1 GCA_947462425.1 Bacteroidota bacterium | reverse complement strand
ATGTTATATCATTGACTGAAAAAGAAAAAAAAGTAACTCAATTACTAACACAAGGTCTATCATATAAAGAAATAGCAAATATTCTTGGAGTCACATCATTTGCTATCAATCAAAATGCAAAGAATATTTATAAAAAATTAAAAGTTAGATCTAGATCTGAATTAAGTTTTAGAATTTTAAATTAAAAAATTATCATTTTTAACTATTATTTCTTTAAAGAAAATACTTTATGTTTTATAAATACAATTACAGCATTTTTGCTAATTTAAAAGATTTATCACAGTATAGTTTACATGAACTAAAGCAGCTTGTTGGAAAATCATGTAATTTTAATTCTTATGTAGAAGAGAATTTATTAATATCCACATTTTCAGATAAGCATACTATACTCGTTATCCATTATACCTTAAATGGGGAATTTATTAAAATATATTCTGAAACATGGAAGTCTCCTTTGTTATATTTCAAAAGAAAAAACGTTATTGCTTAATAAAGTATAATAATTACTATTATTAAATTCATGATCTAATTTATTTAATAATAATTTTACCAATTAAAATTAATCTATCAAATTTTTATACTTCCCCTGAAATTTAAAATAATGCCCACTTATGTGGGCATTATTGCTTTAGTACTTTTAGTAGTATTTTATTTACTTATTTTAATCTCCTGTTGTCACTTTTTTATAGAATAAATTTGCTTTATAGATATCATTTAAAATATTGTAATTCAGTTACTTGTATTTCATTTTATATCTGGATTTCTATCAAAATATATGGTATAAAATCTCAACTGGGCAGCTAAATGTGACTCAGAGTAGCGAAGCTATATAGTTTTTTAAAAAATTTGGTCAAGCGAAAAGGATTTACCAATTGGGGGTTGGAGATAATTAGTAGTTTGGCCATTTCTTCTCTTTTTTATCAAATAATGTTTAAATAAGTTTCAATTCTTAAATATCAATGAAGAAAGCAATTATAACGGGAATTACAGGACAAGACGGTGCGTATTTGGCAGAGTTTCTTTTGAACAAAGGGTACGAGGTACATGGCATTAAAAGAAGGTCTTCAATGTTCAATACACAGAGGATAGATCATATGTATGAAGATCCTCATACGCCACATAGACATCTTCACTTGCATTATGGGGATTTAACAGATAGTACTAACCTAATACGCATCATTCAGGAAGTACAGCCTGACGAAATTTACAATTTGGCTGCGATGAGTCATGTGCATGTTAGTTTTGAAGAACCAGAATACACTGCCAATGCTGATGGTATAGGTACACTCAGGATTTTAGAAGCTGTACGTTTATTAGGTTTAATTAAGAAAACTAAGATATACCAGGCATCTACTTCGGAATTATATGGATTAGTGCAAGCGGTTCCTCAATCAGAAACCACTCCATTTTATCCTCGTTCTCCCTATGCAGTTGCCAAACTATACGCTTATTGGATTACAGTAAATTATAGAGAAGCATATAACATGTATGCTTGTAATGGTATCTTATTTAACCATGAGTCTCCACAAAGAGGTGAGACTTTTGTAACAAGAAAAATCACAAGAGCTACAGCAAAGATTGCTTTAGGTATGGATAATTGTTTGTACTTGGGCAATTTAGACGCTAAAAGAGACTGGGGTCATGCAAAGGATTATATAGAAGGCATGTATTTGATTTTGCAACAAGAAAAACCGGAAGATTTTGTTTTAGCAACAGGTATTACAACCACTATTCGTGATTTTGTAAAAATGAGTTTTGCTGAACTAGGCATTGAGTTAGGCTTTAGAGGGAAAGATGAAGCAGAGGAAGGTTATGTTGTAAAAAATGCTGGAGAATACAAATTGGAGGAAGGTGCCATAGTTGTAAAAGTAGACCCTAAATATTACAGACCAACGGAAGTTGATTTGTTAATAGGAGATCCAACTAAAGCAATGACTCAATTAGGATGGAAGCCTAAGTATGATTTAGCAGCTTTGGTTAAAGAAATGGTAGCGAGTGATGTTTCCTTATTTAAAAAGGAATTGTATATCAAACAAAGCGGATTATAAGCATGGAACTAACTGCTAAAATATATATTGCTGGACATAGAGGCATGGTAGGCTCTGGATTAGAGCGTAAGCTAAGAAAAGAAGGGTATAACAATATTGTTACGAGAACATCAAGTGAGTTAGATTTAAGAAATCAGCAAGCAGTAAATGATTTTTTTGAAAAAGAGCAGCCGGTATATGTAATCCTTGCTGCGGCAAAAGTGGGGGGTATACATGCCAACAATACTTATAGAGCTGAATTCATTTATGATAACTTAATGATTGAGGCGAATATTATCCACGCGGCTTATTTGAATAAGGTTACAAAATTATTGTTTTTAGGTTCTTCATGTATATACCCTAAGATGGCACCACAGCCATTGAAAGAAGAATATCTACTAAGTGGCTATTTAGAGCCAACTAATCAGCCTTATGCTATTGCTAAAATTGCTGGTATTGAAATGTGTGATAGTTATAGAGCCCAATATGGTTGTAATTTTATTTCAGCGATGCCTACAAATTTGTACGGCACGAATGATAATTACCATCCAGAAAACTCGCATGTGCTTCCTGCATTAATTAGAAGGATTGTTTTAGCAAAAAAGAATAATGAGCCCACTGTGACAATTTGGGGAACAGGCACACCCAAAAGAGAATTTTTACATGTTGACGATTTAGCTGAAGCCTGTTATTTTTTATTACAAAACTATAATGAACAAGGATTGGTGAATATAGGTTGTGGTACAGATGTCACTATAAAAGAATTAGCAGAGTTGATTGTTGCTGAAGTTGGATATGAAGGACAACTTGTATTTGATACCACTCAGCCAGATGGTACACCCAGGAAGTTAATGGATACATCAAAAATTAATCATTTAGGGTGGAAGTCAAGTATAGATCTACAATCGGGATTAAAAAAGACAATTCTAGAATTCAATAATTCTAAAATGATTTAATTTGAGTTTGTTCAAAGCCTCTTTTAAAAAAAATAGCAATTTAAAGAATATTTTTTGGAATTTAGTAGGCGGCATTATTGCTGGAGTTTCAATCATACTCATTACCCCTTTATACATCAAATTATTAGGAGTTGATGGATATGGTATATTAAGTTTATGGCTTGTGTTTCAAGTAATGTTAGGCTTATTCGATTTTGGGATGGGGCCAACAATTGTGAAAGAATTTTCTAAAGAATTAGAGGATAAACAATATAGAGTTGATTTATTAAAAACTGCTGAAAGTTTTAATTTAATCATCTCATTATTAATTTTTGCTCTATTTTTTTTCTCTTCACATTGGCTAGGAACAAATTGGTTTAAATCAACATTTTTTACTCCCAATGATTTGTCATTAATTATAAAGTTAATTTCAATTTCTATAGCCTTACAATTTCCCTCAAGTATATATTTAAATGTACTAACTGGTTTACAAGAGCATAAAAAAATGAATATTATTCTAATCAGTAGTAATTTGATTAGACATATACTAGGCTTAGGAATACTCATCATAAAACCAAGTTTAAACTATTTTTTTACTGTACAAATATTTTTTGCTTTAATTCAAACCGGTTCATTAAAATTTTATATTTGGAATTTGCTTAATGACAAAAATTTAAATATTCCAAAAATTAATTTAAAAATATTAAAACCAATTTGGCGTTTTTCGGTTGGAATGGCTTTAACTTCTTTTGCTGCTGTAGCTTTATCCAATATCGATAAAGTTATTTTAAGTAAAATGGTAACAACAAGAGAGCTTGGTAATTATTCTATCGCTTTTTCTGCTACTGGCATATTGCAATTAGCAATCCAGCCTTTTTACAAAACATATTTTCCAAGATATTCGCAGTTAATAACGGAGAATAATATTTTGAAAACTTCTTATGAATATTTTAGAAGTTGCCAACTTATGGCTACAATTTTAATCTCTATAAGCGTAGTTGGTTTTGTATTTGCCCCATATTTATTTAAAATATGGATTGGAAAATTTGATTATAGTATAATTTTGATATTTAGAATTTTACTTTTTTCGATCACTTGTTCTGGATTAATGTGGTTGCCTAGTGCGTTTCAACAAGCAAATAATTGGACTCGTTTACATTTTAATATGATCCTTTTTGCTTTAATATCAGGCATACCTTTAGTAATTTTTGCAATAGGTAAATTTGGTGTAATAGGCGGGACAGTAATATGGGTCATTCATGGAATTTCAGAATTGACTTTTGGATTGTGGTTAATGCATAAACGAATCTTAATAGGACAACTTGGATTGTGGTATAAAAAAGTCATTATAATGCCACTTTCGATTGCATTACCTATTACATTTCTGTCAAATTTGTTTGTCTCATATCTTCAAAATATTTGGATCATTTTTATACAAATTGGCTTCACTGGAATCATAATCCTTGTAACTATTTATTTTTTTTACTTAAGAAATACACAAGCAGAATTGGCGGTTAATACTACTAAAATTTAAATGAATGAACGAAGTTAAACCACTATTTACAATCATCATCCCAACAAAAGATAGAGCATTTTATTTAGCGGATACAATACGTACTTGTATAAATCAAAATTATAATAATCTAGAAATCATTATATCAGATGATGCAAGTTCAGATAATACAAAGGAATTAGTTGAAGAATTTGTAAATAATGACAAAAGGGTTAAATATATTAGAAGAGATATTTCATTAGGTATGAGATTGAACTTTGAAAAAACATTAGAACTAGTAAAACCTGGTTTTGTTCTTGCACTTGGAGGGGATGATGGTTTGATGCCATATGCTATAGAGGATATGTGGCGTATATTAAAAAAAACAAATCAGCAGTTATTGACTTGGGAGCCGCCAACCTATGTGTATCCTGACAACTATAATAAAACAGGTCAATTAATGATATCATTAAAGAAGGGTAAAGCCAATAATGATGTTCAAATTATACAATCCTTTGATTTTCTTCAACGTCAAGCAAATAATTTAGCGTATGCTTCAGACATTGAATGCCCAATGTTTTATGTAAAAGGGGTTGCTTCAACAGAACTAATAAAAAAGATTATAGACAAAACACCTGAAAAAACATTTTATTCATGCCCTACTCCAGATGGTTATTCTGGAATTGTATTAGCTGGAGAAGTACAAAGTTTTGCTTTTTCACAAAACCCTTTGTCTATATTTGGTCTTAGTAAAAGTTCGCAAGGTAAAAACTATTTGTCCAACGATGAAGTTGCAAAAAAATTATCTGAATCTTTTTTTAGTACTGTTGCTGATATACCGATGCATAAACAATTGGCATCACAGCCATATTCACCATTAATTTCATTAATGACTGCTGATTATTTATTAAGAGCCAAAGACATACATTTTAATAACACTTCATATCCAGAGTTAGACTTCAAGAATGTAATCTCAAAAGGTATAGAGGAACTAAGACATGGCTTGTATGCACATGAAAGATTAGAGAGAGAATTAAATATTCTTTCTAAAATTTCAGAAATGCATCATTTAAAATCATTTTTTGACGAATTAGTTAAAAATACAAGAAGGTATAAGAAAAAAGAACCTTTAATTGGTAACGCTATAAGTCCCAAAACTTTATTTATAGAAGGATTACCTTTTGGAATCAATAATATATTTGACGCTTCATATATTGCTTATTTTCATTATAAAACAAAAAATCATCTTTCTTTTACTATAATTTTCAAAACGTTTTTTAATTCGATTTTATATCTTTTCAAGTCAAAGAAACGAGGAGATAAATTTCCATATGTTGCTTAATGAATCATTTATATTATAATTAGGGTATAATGTTATTATTATTTCCTTCTTTGACATTACTTTTAATTTATTTATTTTTTTTATTGCGTCTCTATAAAAAAAATAAGAGTAATCTATTTGGTGAAATAGGAGTTATTTATTTGGGATTGTTTTTAGCTTATACAATTATTCCTGCAATAGGTTTCTACATATCAACATTCAATGAAAATGACGTACTTGGAAATTTACTACCATCAACTGAAGAATTAAGTATACACTTATGGCGGCATGTTTTATTTGGCTTTGCAATTTCAGCTGGATACTTAATGAACAGAGGAAATCTGCAACTAAGTACAATTAAAATTAAAGTTCCTCATATTGATATTTCAATAGTAGTATTAATTATTTTCACTTTTTTAAGCATTGTTTATATTACTATTAACTCTGGAAAAGTAAATGACTATTATGATAATTTTTCAAGATTTGATCATTTATCCTGGTTCGGTAAAAAAGTGGCTTCTTTAATTTTAAGAATGAAATATGGGTTGTATGCTGTACTAATCGCATTCTTATTTATTAGAAAAAAAAATATTTACATTTCCTTGTTGATCGTTTCATTGATTTGTTTTTACGAGATAACTTATTCACTTGGTGCAAGAATAATCTCATTGATGATCATACTACAAGCAGTTGCTATTTATAATTTTACAAATAATAAAATATCAATCAAGAAAGGCTTAATAGCACTTCTATTCTTAGGATTATTTTTTTCTGTCCTCGAAAAATTTAGAGAATCTGAATTTAGTTTTTCAGATACTAAGAGTACAATATCAAGCGATGGTATTAAAGCTGCTTCTGAATTTGGTTCAGTATATTTTCCTGGTTATCATTTATACTTAGAGCGAACAAATAATAAAATTCCAGCAACTGAATGGCCGATGTTTTTTAATGACATTATCTCTATTTTCACTTTCGGTGATTTTGATAGATGGAACCCAATGGGATGGTACACTAAGAATTATTATCCTGAAAAAACAGTTGCGCCATTTACAATTGGTCCAATTGCTGAAAGTGCAATTTGGGGCGGGGAAATCGACCTCTTTTTTAGAGGTTTAATAAATGGTTTGTTTTTTGCATTTCTTGTAAAATGGTATATTAGAAATAATGAGAAATGGTGGGTTCTAATAATATATACCTATTGTTATGCAACCTGTATTATGACCATGAAATATTCTGTATTTTATCAACTAACACCCATTGTGAGAAATATTCTACCAATTATAGT
>CANHPI010000139.1 GCA_947462425.1 Bacteroidota bacterium | reverse complement strand
TATCAATAATTGGGATTGGGCTTTTCGCTCTACCTACAGGTATTTTAGCATCAGGTTTTTCGGAAGAATTGGCAAACAGAGAAAAAAACGCTAGAATGATTTGTCCACACTGCAATAAATCAATTGTTTAAAAAACTCTCTCATTTATTTTTATCATTAAATTGATTAAGATAAAAACAAACCTATCTCTAAACTTCCGCCTTAAATCAAAAAGCCTGTAAATTTTACATTTACAGGCTTTTTAGTTGTTTAATCGTGATCCCGATTGGATTCGAACCAATGGCCCACAGCTTAGAAGGCTGTTGCTCTATCCAGCTGAGCTACGGGACCAGTTTTTTAAGTATTACTTAAAATTTGGAATGCGAATTTAATACTTTTTTTTCAATTTTAACGGTCTTTTTTAAATACTTTATTTATTGTATTATTTTGTTATTTTTAACGGCTTATAGCTTGTGACTAAATTATCAGTTGTTATTGTAAACTACAATGTAAAGCACTTTATTGAACAGTGCTTGTTTTCTGTGCTAAAAGCCTCAGAGAATATTAACTGTGAAATATTTGTAGTAGATAATAATTCTGTAGATGGCTCTGTTACGCTTATCAAAGATAAATTTCCTCAAATAAATTTAATAGTCAATAAAACTAATACCGGTTTTTCTGTTGCAAATAACCAAGCAATAAAATTGGCAAAGGGGGAATATGTGTTATTGCTAAATCCTGACACAGTTGTTCAAGAAGATACTTTTACAAAAAGTATTGCTTTTATGGATGCCCATCCCGAAGCCGGAGGTTTAGGAGTAAAAATGTTAGACGGACAAGGGAACTTTGCGCCAGAATCGAAAAGAGGCTTGCCTACACCTTCTGTTGCTTTTTATAAAATGTTTGGGTTCTCAAGATTTTTTCCAAAATCAAAAAAATTCGGGAAATATCATTTGTCATTTCTTCCTGAGAATCAGATAAACGAAATTGATGTTATTAGTGGTGCTTTTATGCTGATGCGCAAATCGGTGCTTGATACAATTGGTTTATTAGATGAAACCTTTTTTATGTATGGAGAAGATATTGATTTATCGTATCGTATTAAAAAAGCAGGTTATAAAAATTATTATTTTCCGCAAACACAAATCATTCATTACAAAGGCGAAAGTACAAAACGAAGTAGTTTAAACTATGTGATCATTTTTTACAAAGCCATGGCTATTTTTTCTAAAAAACATTTCAGTGGTTCAAATGCATTTTGGTTTAATGCGTTAATACATTTGGCTATTTTTTTAAAAGCAGGAATAGCTTTATTATCAAGGTTTTTAAAAGCATTTACAGTTCCTATTTTAGATTTTAGTGTTATCACTTTTGGTTTGTTTGTGATAAAAAATATTTATCAGCAAAACACAGGTTTTGACGAGGATATTTATTCTGAAAAATTATTAAATGTAGCCTTTCCTTTATATGCGCTTGCCTGGATTATTATGGTTTATTTTAATGGAGGCTTCGACAAACCAATTAAGCTATTTAAAATTATGCGAGGGGTGATAGTTGGAACCGTTTTTATTTTAATGGGCTATTCTTTATTACCCGAATATTTAAGGTTTTCGAGAGCATTAATTTTATTAGGAACCAGTTGGGCCTTGTTATGTTTTGTTTTAACAAGAATTTTATTTCATTTATTAAAATTAAAATCATACAGCTTATTTAGCGCTAAAACAAAACGCATTGCCATTATTGGCGAAGAACAGGAGTTTAATAGAGTATCGGCTTTATTAAAAGAAACACATGCTAATCCTTCATTTGTTGGCTTTGTAAGTGCCGAAAATAACGGTGTACATAATCCTTATTATATTGGAAAAATAATACAAATTGATGAAATTATTAAAGTGCATCAGATTAATGAAATTATTTTTTGTGCAAAAGATATTAGTACACAATTTATTATAAATAATATGTTGACTCTTGTATCGAGTGGTGTTGATTTTAAAATAGCGCCTCCTGAAAGTTTATCAATTATTGGAAGCAATAATATTGATACAGCCGGAGATTTGTATATGATTGATG
The DNA here is from genome assembly GCA_947462425.1 of Bacteroidota bacterium. The sequence goes on along the minus strand of CANHPI010000139.1, from coordinate 5,031 downwards.
TGAATAGTATTTCAAAGTCAAATAATAAACGAAATAAACGTTTGTTAGATATTGGAGTAAGTATTCTCGCCCTACTTTTTAGTCCGATTTTACTTTTTATTCAGGAGCAAAAACAAAACTATTTTTTAAATTGTCTGAATGTTTTATTCGGCTTTTATTCATGGGTTGGTTATGGTAAAAACACTGATAAATCCTTGCCTGAAATTAAACGTTCTATATTATCACCCTCAATGCTTATCAGTTCAGATATGTTAGATAACGATAAAATTAAATTAGCTAATTTACGTTACGCTAAAGATTATAAAATTGAAAAAGATGTGATATTGATTTGGAAGTGTATTAAAAAATTGGGGACTTAAATCTAAAAAATAAAAAATATTGAGAATTTCTTTCTGATAGTATTAGTAACTATTCCTTATTTAGAAAGGGAATATTAGCGCTTAATTACCCATCCCAATAACCCTTCGTTATAAACAATGTTTATTACAAAGAAAAGAATCTTATATAAATGGATTTCCTGTGCTCAAATCTATTTTATTTGATAAAAAACTTTTCAATTTGTATCATATATTTTTGTACAATTTAAGCATTTAGTATTACAGAAATTTTATTGATAGATGAGTTTACACTCAAACAAAACACTAAAATGTTTTTTTAATTTTTCTTTTATTTCAATCATATCTACCTCTTCTCCAAGTTCTTTATTTAAGCTGGTAACAGCTTTATCTTGTATACCACATGGGATAATGTTTGAAAAATAATTTAAATCGGAATTTACATTAAATCCCCATCCATGCATGGTAACCCATCTACTGCATCGAACACCCATAGCACAAATTTTCCGTGCTTTAAAAACATTGTCTTCATCTAACCAAACTCCCGTTTCTCCTTTGCTTCTACCCGCTTTAATTCCATATTCATCCAGTGTTAAAATAATAGTTTCTTCTAATAAGCGCAGGTATTTATGAATGTCTGTAAAAAAATGATCTAAGTCTAAAATAGGATAACCAACTAACTGCCCCGGTCCGTGATATGTAATATCCCCGCCGCGATTTATTTTATAGTAAGTTGCTTTTTTCTCTTCCAGTTGATTATCATTAATTAAAAGGTGTGAGGCATCTCCGCTTTTACCTAATGTGTATACGTGAGGATGTTCGACAAATAACAAATGATTTTTTGTTTCAATTTGTTGCTGTGGCTCTAAATTTCTATTAGTTATTTTTTGAGCAACTGTGTCATTAAATAAACTTTCTTGAAAGTCCCAACAGGCTTTAAAGTCCATAAGACCAAGGTCTTTAAAAAGTACTTGTTTGCTCAAAGTAAATTTATTTAGGAATTAGTTAAGCTTAGCTAATTCGTTTTTTAAATTAGTGATCACATTAACTTCAGTAGCATCTATATTTTTTATATCCGCGATATAACAAGAAATCCAATCTCCAATATTTATTAAATAAAAAAACTGTTCAACTTTTGATGTTCCTTTTGCTGTAATATCTGTAACAGAGTGACTGTATTTTGTAAATAATTCTTTACAAATTTCATAACGTTTAATAGTTCTTTCATAATCAAAAGAAGTTCTAAAAGTAACAACGGCTAATGAGTCATTTTTTTCAGTCCAACCTACTAATTCATTATGATTCATTTCAGGCAAAGTATGATGCCAACATAACATTTTACTATTTTCGTTTATTTGTTGTCTAAATCTAACAGCTGCTCCTTCGCAAGAACCTAAAGAATAGATAACAGGAATTTTATGTGCTAATTTCTTGGCTATTAATGTTGCTTCAACTTTAATAGCATCATTTTCTTCATTTAATAAAGTAATAGATGTTTGAACCTGATTAAGTAAATCTGTTTTTACAAATCCATTAAACTGAATAATTTTAAATAATTGAACTAAGGAGTAACCTATACAAGAGCGAGGAGGATGACCACCCGGGATAATAATTGTATCAAATTTATATTTTTCAGCAATTGCCTGAACTTCGCCCCCACTCGTTATACAAACAATTTGAGCATTTTTATCAATTGCTTGTTTCATTGCCGAAAGCGTTTCTTCGGTATTTCCACTATATGAAGAAATAATTACCAATGAATTTGAGTCAACAAATTTCGATAAAAAATAATCTTTATTTACAATTACAGGAATTGGACATTCACTCTGTATTAATTCAGATAAAATTGTACCTCCAATACCAGAGCCTCCAAGTCCTGTTACAACAATATTTTGAATGTTTGTTTTTTGAGTAAGAATTGCAGAATTTGCAATATCTAAAGCTTCTTGTAATTGTTTTGTAAATCCTTCTACTAATGTCTTCATATTAAAATAGTAATAAGGTAAAAATAACAAAAATATTGCAGATTAATAGAAGTTGCCCTTAATTTAAACTAAAATTAAGATTACAATTTCTCGTATGATTTAACGGAATCAACCCATTTTTGGGGTACTTCGATGGTTTCTTTAGTGTCATAATTTATGCAAACCAAAGTGCTTTTTCCATAAGCGCAAAGAAATTTATTATGACCATCTTCAATAGTTAAAACGTTTTCTATTTCAAAACTTTTAGTGCCAAAACGTGTAATTTTTGTGTAGCAAAACACCTCATCTTCTAATAAAATTGGACGTTTATAGGTGATTTCTGTATTTGCTAAAATCATTCCTGTTTTAATCCAGTCAATATTATTTCTAAATACATCTTTAAAATATTCAACTCTGGCAGTTTCAAAATATGTAATATGATTAGCGTTATTAACGTGCCCTTGCTTATCAATATCCTTAAATCGAACTTGAATTTTAAGTTTATGAATATAAGAAGCTAGTAGTTCGTGCAGTTCCATGATTTAATAATTAATTAGTTTGAGCTCCTCAAATTCACTCAGGATGACACACAATCTGTAAAATTACATTTCGCGATTTAATAAATGGAGAGCAAATTCTTTTAGATTATTTTTTTTTGATTGATTAGCATCTAATTCTTCTAAATGTTTTAAAGCAATATCTGTATGTTTATTGGCTTCAGTTAATGCTAATTCTTTAACGCCTAATAAATCGTAAATAGCCGTAACTTGTTTTACCTTTTCTACGGTTGAAATTTCGTTAGAATATAATAAATAATTTAATTGTCTGGTTTGGCTTTCATCAGCTAATTCAAATGCATCCAATAACATAAATGTTTTTTTATTAGAGATTATATCACCACCAACTTGTTTCCCAAATTTTTCATCATCTGCGTATACATCTAAAACATCATCCAATATTTGAAATGCAATACCAACATGCTTACCAAATTCATACACATGTTTTTGGTTTTCGATAGATGCATTAGCACAAATAGCACCCATTTGCAAACTACAGCCTAATAAAACAGCAGTTTTAAAAGTTATCATGTCTATATAATCATGAACACTTACTTTTTCTTGCGTTTCAAAATTCATATCCATTTGTTGTCCTTCACAAACTTCTAATCCTGTTTTTGCAAACAAACTTAATAATTCTGGGATATGTTTATTATTTGATTTAGAAAGCACTTCAAAACCTTTAACCATCATGCCATCGCCACTCAATAAAGCTATATTATGATTCCATTTTTCATGAACGGTTGTATTTCCTCTTCTCAAGGGCGCATTATCTAAAATATCATCATGAATTAATGAAAAATTATGAAACAGTTCTACTGATAAAGCAGCATGAATAGCCTCATTTGGATTAGCTTCAAATAAATCACAGCCTACTAATGTTAATAAAGGTCTTACCCGTTTACCACCTAAACCAATAATGTAATTCATTGGTTCATACATTTCTTTAGGAACTGCAATTCCTAAAGAAATTTGTTGTTCATCAATAGCTTGATTTAATATTTTAAATAATGTAGCGTATGCTTGCACGTTTTGTTTTTATGTTTACTTTTTTAAACCACATAGGAACATAGCTTTTTGTGGTTTTAGAATGTGTATTAAAGTTTATTATAATAGAATCTGCGATTAATGAACATAGGTATTTAAGTTTTCCTCTTCAAAGATTTATGACCAAACCAAACTATGTGCCTATGTGGTTAAAGGTTCTATTTTGCTTCTGCCATTTTTAATAAATATGTACCGTAACCACTTTTTGTTAACGGCGTAGCTATTTTAATTAATTGCTCTTTTGTAATAAAGCCCATTTTAAATGCTACTTCTTCAATACACCCAATCTTTAATCCCTGACGCTCTTCAATAACCTGAACAAATTGACTAGCTTGCATCAAGGAAGCAAATGTTCCTGTGTCTAACCAGGCAGTACCTCTATCTAAAATTGAAACTTTTAATTGTTTACGATTCAGGTATTCTTTGTTCACATCAGTTATTTCGTATTCTCCTCGTGCAGAAGGTTTTAAATTTTTTGCAATTTCAACTACTGAATTGTCATAAAAATATAAACCCGGTACAGCATAATTTGATTTTGGATGTTCTGGTTTTTCTTCAATCGATAATACATTAAAATCTTTGTCAAAATCTACAACACCATAACGTTCAGGATCACTCACATGATAAGCAAAAACAACGCCACCATCAGGATCATTAATTTTTTGTAACATCCGACCTAAGCCAACACCATAAAAAATATTGTCGCCTAATACTAAAGCTACTTTATCATTACCAATAAAATCTTCGCCAATAACAAAAGCTTGCGCCAAACCATTTGGCACTTCTTGAACGGCATAAGTAAACTTACATCCAAGCTGTTCGCCTGTGCCTAACAAACGTTCAAAATTTGGTAAATCATGGGGAGTTGAAATTATTAAAACTTCATTAATACCAGCCATCATTAACACCGATAATGGGTAATAAATCATTGGTTTGTCATAAATGGGCATCATTTGTTTACTCATTGCTAATGTTAATGGATGTAAACGGGTTCCTGATCCACCTGCTAATATTATTCCTTTCATTTTTACTTGTTTTAAAGAATTTTAAAAATAGGATTTTTATTTTAAAACAATTGCTTTTTTTGGTTGTTTTTATTTCAAATATTAGGTAAATGCTTAGTAAGTT
>CANHPI010000138.1 GCA_947462425.1 Bacteroidota bacterium | reverse complement strand
TGAATGTCCATTTTAATGAAATTTATTTCAGATGTTGATGATTGTAGATACTCATCCACTGCGATTGCATGAATATCAATTTCTTGATCGTACTCATCAGGCTTGTATGTTCTGTGATCTACATTTAATTTTTTAGAAGTGTAAATTTTTATGGTTTCTGTTTTATCTGAAACTGCTTTGTTATTGATGGTTACATTTGGTAAATGTTTACTTCTACTTTCTAAATGTTTAAAATTAGTAGTGTCAGGTTCAAAGCAATGAACTTTTCCATTTTCTCCAACGATGCCTGAAAGTATTTCTGCGTAAAAACCAATGTTTGCTCCAATATCTAAAACAGTATCTCCAGCCTTAATATATTTTTTCATCAAAGAAATTTCAAAAGCATCTTGTTTTTCTTTAAACGATTTATAAGTGAGTTTATAAAGTGGAAAACAATTTTTATATAAAAAATTTCCTAGTGCTATGCTTAACGAGGATGCCATTATTTTGTAATTTCAAATAAGTAGGCTTGTTCTGATAAGCCCTCGGTGTGAACTAATTTTAATTTATTAGGATATTTTTCCATAATTGGTTGCGCAATATTATGAACAGTATTAATAATTTGTCCTGAGTTTTCTTTTGGATTAATTCTTAAACTTCCAAGCATAATATGAGTTACGCCTTTAGCGGCAAAAAATGCCAATGCGCTATCGGGATTTGATTGCTGCGTTAAGGAATCCTTAGTGATAACGCTGTAAATTGGAAAGAATTTTTTCCCTTTTCCATACACAAAACTCATCGGAGCTTTTCTACTGGCCACTAAGGTGTTTTTTGGTAAGCTATCTGCGCACCATTCACTACATCGTAAAAAGTTTTGCCAATCGGGAGTGTAACCATAATAAATATTGCCTGCCAGATTTTTTTTAACGATGGGGATATTTACCACCCCTCTTTTAAAAGAAGACATTAAAACCGAAGCGCTTAATATGAGCGCTATTGCTAAATAAATATTTTGCCCCATCCCTGATTTTTTTACAGAATTATAAAATAGCAAGTACATTAAAATTAGCATTACAGGCATACAAATTAGCACAATACGTGGCTGATCCCAACGAGCTTGCAGTATTACAAATGACAATAATAATTGCGCACCCGTAAATAAACCGAAAAATACAAGCGGTTTGTTTTTTTGTTTGATGACTTTAAATAGAGAAAAAAGTAAAATAACCACAACGAAAAAAGCTAAGTAGTTATATTCTTTAGTCAATTTGTCTGCGGCTAGTTGAGATTCAATTGGTCTTGTATACTCTTCTCGCAGTCCTAATAGTTCATAAAATCGTTTACCTAAATACAAATTACAGTTATCAAAAAAACGCCCTATAAAACCAGCAACATCATCGTTTCCTAAAGCTTTGTCATAAGGATCTTTTAATAATAAAATTTTACTTTGCCCAGCAAATTGATTTTGGGTACCCCAAACTAATTTTACAATTAATTCATAAGGGATTTTAAATAGTAAATAGGAACCTAAGGCAAGTCCAGCATTTTTCCATTGTTTTTCCAATAAGAAAAATACAATAAGCACAGGAACAGCAACTATAGCAACACTTTTACAAGTGGCGATGAAAAATGCAAATAAGCCTAACATTATCCATAGTTTAATATGTTTTAGGCCATTGGATTCAATTTGCAAAGCATCATATAATTTAAAAAACCAAAAGAAAAATAAGGATTGTAAGAATAAATAAAAGGCTTCGGTAAATGTCATACTTGCATAATATTGTATCAAGTGATTACAACTCACAAATAGCATAACGGGTATTAAAACAACAACTGGAATTCTTTTATAAAAAGCTTTGTAAAAAAAGAAAACGGCAAAAAAACTAAATACAACATTAACTAATTTAAAAACTAAAAGTTTAAAGCCAAAAATCTTTGTCAGTAATCCTAAAAAAAGCACGTATAATGGTGCATTTTGAGTGTAAAAATAATTTGGAAATTCATTCACATAACGCCATCCACCTTCTAAATAAAGTGCATCATCATGTGCTTCGCTAATACGAGCGTTAAATAGCATGAATGAAAAAAATAAGGATAGGGCAAGAAATGTAAAAAGAAGTTTTTGGTTATTATTTATTCCCCATGCTTCTATTTTATCAAACATCATTTTATGATTTGAATAGGTAGTTGTTGTATTTTTTGATATAGTAGTCTTTGCCATAATTTAATACTCAGATTCACAAAAATAACAAATTAATTATGTCAACCTCATTTTATAACAGCATGATTTTATGTATTTTTATACTTTATAATTTTAAATATAAAAATATAGTAACAAAAATTTTATTAATTATTTATTTAATACAAACCTTTTAATCATAACTCTTCAAGTCTCCTCCTGTTTTAGGAGGTTGTGAGGGCTTTCTTAATCTATGTTTCATTTTATTCTTCGCACAGTTCCTCGTCCTATTTTAATTAAACTCAGTTTAATTTTCAGTAAAATAGCGCCTTTACTTTATTATGGTAATAAATTTGAGGATCCTATTAGTGGCAAAACATATCGAAAGTTTTTACCTTATGGATATAGTAACAATGTAAAGAGAGAAAATGCACTTTGCCCGGGTAGTTTGTCTTTAGAAAGGCATCGTTTATTGTGGTTGTATTTAAAAAATAAAACTAATTTTTTTACAACAAAACATAAGTTGTTACATATAGCACCTGAACAATGTTTTTACAAATTATTTAAAGCGATGCCAAATTTAGAATATGTAACTGGCGATTATAATTCTCCAATTGCAGATCATCATTTTGATTTGCATCATGCGCCATTTTCTGATAATTCGTTTGACGTTATTTTTTGCCACCATGTATTAGAGCATGTTGAAGATGCCGACCAATGTATGAGAGAATTATACCGCATGATGAAACCAGGAGGTTTTGGTGTTTTTCAAATCCCTCAAGATGTAAATCGTTATGAAACCTATGAAGATAAAAGTATCATAAGCGAGAAAGATCGAGAGATTCATTTTTGGCAAAAAGATCATGTACGTTTATTTGGCTTAGATTATAAAGATAAATTGGCCGCTGCAGGTTTTAAAGTTACCGTGGAAGATTATACTAAAGAAATTACGCCTGAACTGGTAGAAAGATATAGATTGCCAAAAGGGGAGTTATTGTATCTTTGTCAAAAATAAATATATGCTTATATATAAGATGATATGATTTAGTAAAACTTATTGATAGTAAAATAAAAAGCCCCATTAAGGGGCTTTTTTGTGTGAATTGGTTTGAGAAAATTATATTAAAATTAATTTTATTTTAACTTATTAAACAAGGGATTAGCGTACAATGTTAAAAATAAATTAACTAACATATCTTGTTCGCCTGTCATATTAATAGTTTTTGAAGTTATGTAATTTAAAAAGTTTTCTTTTTCAGAAACGGTATAATTGTTTTCAAAAAGTGTTGTTTGGTTTATTACATCATATGCAATGTAGTTTACTGGGTTTAATTTAAAGTTTTTGTATATCTGTTTATCAATCAAATTAACTAGTGTTTTAATTTTTTCATTATCGTTTGAGCTTTTATCAATTTCCACTAATTCTTCTTGAATTGGTTTTCCAAATGCTACATGTATTTTACCTTTAGGTTGTTTAATTCCAGTTAAGATACTATTTAAATCTTCGCCTGGTGCTTTTATATATTTTGAATGTAACGACGATAAATATAATTCCTGAACTTTTAAATGGTCGCAGGGTTCATATTCATAGCTTATAGTAAGAGGAACTATATTTAATTCTTCAAAGTTTTTTTTAAATCCTTTATTCCCACTTAAATTCAACATTTTTAGTAAGCCTGTTTGGGTATTGTCGTTCCCGTCTTTGGTTCGTCCGTTTCGCTGAGCAATCCAAACACTTACGTTTTTATCTAAAATAGTATGGCGAATATATGCACTTAATTGGCGAGAGATATCATATAATTCTTTTACAGTACCTTCGCGTTTCACTGCAAACATTCTATTCATTCTGCAAAAATCTGTAACGAATCCTTCTTCCATTAAATTTGAACCAAATGTAATTTCTGATGTTTCAAACTGTTCCTTATCTAAAATAATTTGAATAATGGCGCTGTCCAATAATATATCTCTGTGATTGGCAACATATAAATAAGCTTTATTTTTATCTAAATGCTCCAGTCCACTCCAGGTTAATCCTTTTGACGTTGAATTTATTATTTTCCAAATAGCCTCGCTCATAAATTCAGTTTGAAACTCGCAAGGAGATTTTGTATTTAATGCTTTCTGAATAACGGCATCTTTATTCATGTCTGGCCATAAATACGCCATAGCTTTGTGATAAGATTCATAAGTTACCATTCGTTTCATTGCATCAAATGATTCGATGTCATAATAAGGTCTTAGGTCTTCAAAATTAAATTCATTCGCAAAGTCGCTAATTTTTTTTGGTGATTCTGATTTATATTTTTTCATTATTTATTTCTGAAGACAATAAATGTAATTTTGTCTTTTAATAGTTGCGATTATTTGTTAGTTATTTTTTTGTGTATTCTTAGCACATCATTGAAATGCCCTTATTATAAGAAAATATTTCTGAGTTAAAATATCATTTTTGTTTTCTTTAAAACGCGTTTGGTAAAATTTAGAATAGGAATTAACATAAGATAATAAATTAACTATTTTTTCTATTTGAAATTGTTTATTTATAATTAACGATTTAGTTTCAGTTTCCTTAATGAAAGCGCGCATAAATTTATATTAAATTTACACGAGTTTACATATAATTTGGAGAAACACAAAGACATTTAATTATTACTTATATTTATTTTGAAACAGATGGTATAAAAAAATGGAAATAAAAAATGAAAATAAATTGATTCTTGCTTTTGAGAATAGGTCTTTTAAAGCCCCTGAATTAGCTAGAACTATTTTAGCTAATTGTTTAGAAAAGGAACTTTTAAATTTAGCTTTAGATAAAGAGCAATTGATTAGTAACAGAGCAATGTGGGTATTAAATCATTGTCATGATTTAGAATTTAATCGTATTAAACCTTTTTATGCAAAATTGATTAATCATTTGAAAAATAAAAATTTACATAGTGGTGTTATAAGAAGCATATTACGAATTTTTCAAAATCATTCTATTCCTAAGAATTATCAAACATTTATGTTGGATAGATGTTTTGAATATATTAAAAATCCTTCAGAAGCAATAGCAGTTAGGGCTTTTGCAATTACGATTGTATTTAATATATCAATACCCTATCCTGAATTATTAAATGAATTATTTATTGTATTAAATCAATTAAGTATAACAGAAGAAAGTGCAGGAATAAGAAGCAGAGTGAAGCACACAATGAAAGAAATTACTAAACTTAATTTAAAGAGGCAGTAAAAATGATTTGCTTTTTTTATCATTTTAATAATTAACCGGAATTTGTTTTTTAGAGTTACAACTTGTTGAAAGTAAATTTATAGATAATTATTTTCCATAGTTTTTATCACTTCGTTATACTCTAAAATTAATTCATCAATTACAGTTTTAGCAGTTTGTATTTTATTGATTCCACCTGATACTTGGCCAATTTCTAATTCTCCTTCAATTAAATCTCCTTCAAACATTCCTTTTTTAGCACGACCTCTTCCTAAAAAATTAGATAATTCTTCAATCGAAGCACATTTTTTTTCGAGTTCATCCACTTTTTCATAAAATGAATTTTTTAGTAATCTTACGGGTGTTAATTGTTTTAAGGACAATTGAGTGTCACCTTCTTTGGCTTCTAAAATTGCATTTTTAAAATTTATATGAGCCGATGATTCTTCGGTGGTTACAAATCTACTTCCAATTTGCACTCCTTGAGCTCCTAAGGCAAATGCAGCAGCCATAGCGCCACCAGAACCAATACCACCTGCAGCAATCAAGGGAATTGTGATGGCTTTTTTAACTAAAGGAATTAAAACCAAGGTAGTTGTTTCTTCTCTTCCATTATGTCCTCCAGCTTCAAATCCTTCAGCAACAATTGCATCAACTCCTGCATCTTGGCACTTTAAGGCAAATTTTACATTTGATACCACATGAACCACTGTAATTCCATGTTGTTTTAATTTATTAGTCCATGTTTTGGGATTTCCTGCTGATGTAAATACAATTTTAACACCTTCCTCAATGATGATATTAATGTGTTCTTCAATATTTGGATACAATAGCGGAACATTAACCCCAAACGGATGTTTAGTTGCCTGCTTACATTTTTTTATCTGTTCTCTTAATATTTCAGGATACATTGAGCCTGAGCCAATTAATCCTAATCCACCTGCATTTGATACGGCCGATGCAAGCTCCCATCCACTACACCATATCATCCCGCCTTGTATAATGGGGTATTTAATGTTAAATAATTGATTAATCGTGTTCATTGTTGTTATTATTTTGGGTAAAGTTAAAGATTTTATTATTTTTGTTTACTAATTCATATCATAATTCAATGAAATACATTGTTATTGTTGTCATTTTATTTACTTGCTCAATTACTAAGGCTCAATGGCCGCGGTCTTCGCCCTGGGCATGGGATTATGGCTTTTCTCTTGGTGTTTCAAATTATTTAGGAGACATTGGTGGAAAAGAAAAAACACGTAGAGATTTTATTTCGGATATTAAACTCGCTAAAACAAGATGGAATTTTGGTGGCTTTGCCCGTTATAAAGTGCATCAAAAAGTATCAGTAAAATTAGCTTTAGATTATTTACGTATTGAAGGTGATGATAAATTATCATCTAATCCTGCCCGAAATGCGCGTAATTTAGATTTCAGAAATGACATGTTGGATTTAGCTGTTACTGGGCAAGTTTTCTTTTTTGAAGATAATGACTTAGGTAATACTTATAGATATAAAAATGGATTTAGAGCCTATTTTTTTGCCGGATTAGGAACTTATTATTCAAACCCAAAAGCTAATTTTGATGGGAAGTATGTTAAATTGCGAAAATTACGCACAGAAGGAGTAGCTTATTCTCCGGTTGGCATTAATATTCCTATAGGGGTGGGATTTTATTTTACAATTCATAAAAAACACCGTATTGGTTACGAGTTAAATTATAGAACCACTTTTACAGATTATTTAGATGATATAT
>CANHPI010000137.1 GCA_947462425.1 Bacteroidota bacterium | reverse complement strand
TCTGATTCGATAAACTCACGTAATAAGTCATTTCCTTCACGAGTACGCTCACCAACACCAGCAAATACTGATAAACCAGCATAAGCTTTAGCGATATTGTTCACTAATTCCATGATCAATACAGTTTTACCAACACCAGCACCACCAAACAAACCAATTTTACCACCTTTCGAGTAGGGTTCAATTAAATCGATTACTTTAATACCTGTGAATAATACCTCTGATGAAGTAGATAAATCCTCAAAACGCGGAGCTGGACGGTGAATAGAAACACCATCATCTTTTTTAACGGTATTAATACCATCAATGGCATCTCCAACAACGTTAAATAAACGACCTTTTACTTTATCACCAATTGGCATTTTAATAGCCGAACCCGTCATTTTAACTTCCATACCACGGCATAAACCATCGGTACTATCCATTGCTACGGTACGAACCATATCTTCTCCTATATGCTTTTGTACTTCTAATATCAATGGAGTTCCGCCTTCGCGAACAATCTCCAAAGCATCTAAAATACTTGGTAGTTTCCCACCGTTTAAATCAAAACTAACGTCCACTACGGGACCAATAACTTGAGCAATTTTACCAACTTGGTTAGACATGTTATGTGTATTTTTTAAATTCGGGTGCAAATGTAGGGTTTAAAGTTAAAATTACAAAGCTATTAATTGTTTTTCGTTGAATTTAATAGGAGATTTATTCACAATTTAAGACTTCCTGTTAATTAATTCTATAACCAGCTCAGGCGGTCTGCCAACTATGGCTTTATAACCATCAATAACAATGGGTCTTTCAATTAAAATTGGATTTTCTATCATTATCTGAATCCATTCGTCGTTAGTAAAGGTTTTATTTTTAAATTTTTCTAAAAAAACAGCTTCTTTTTTCCTAACAATCTCAAATGCTTTTAATCCTAATTTTTCTAAAATGGTCGTTATTTCTTTTTTAGTTGGAATATTCTTTAAATATTCAATAATTTCAATTTCACAACTTTCATCTTGCAGTAATTTAAGTGCTTCTCTGCTTTTTCCACAACGTGGATTGTGTAATATTTGTACTTTTTTCATGGTTATATTTTTAACGGAACGCAGATGACACAGATTAGGCTGATTTACACTGATTTTTATTAAATGATAAATTGATAAATCATTTTAATCATAACAACCAGCGTTATCAGCGTTCTATTTTTTTTACTTTCTCTTTCCTTGACTCATTAAAAAGGTTTTCAATAATTCGTCAATATTACCATTCAAAACGCCTTCGGCATCTGTGATTTTTAATTCGGTACGATGATCATTCACCATTTTATAAGGATGTAATACATAACTACGAATTTGAGAGCCCCACTCTATCTTCATTTTCCCATCTTCAACAGCATCTCTGGCTTCGTTTTTTTTACGCATTTCAATTTCATACAATTGCGAACGTAACATTTGCATGGCTATAGTTCTGTTTCCTAACTGAGAGCGGTCTACCTGACAAACCACAACAATACCTGTTGGCTTATGTGTTATTTGAACTTTAGATTCTACTTTATTTACGTTTTGCCCACCTGCACCACCGCTTCTTGATGTATGAATTTCAATATCGTTAGGATGAATATTTATTTCAATCGTATCATCAACTACCGGATATACGTATACAGATGCAAAGGAGGTATGCCGCTTAGCGTTACTATCAAAGGGACTAATACGTACCAAACGATGCACTCCATTTTCGCCTTTTAAATTTCCGTAAGCATAATCTCCATCTATTTGAATAGACACTGATTTAACGCCTGCAACATCACCATCCGTTCTGTCTAATTCTTTTAATTTAAAGCCTTTCTTTTCGCCCCACATCATATACATACGTTCGAGCATACTTGCCCAATCGCAGCTTTCAGTACCACCAGCTCCAGCATTAATTTGCAAAACACAACTTAACAAATCGTCAGGTGAGTTGAGCATGTTTTTAAACTCAACATCATCTAAAATTTTTAAAGCAGCCTGATATAACTCTTCTGCATCTGCCTCAGTTGCATCTCCACTTTTAAAAAACTCATACATGGTATCTAAATCTTCTAAAGCAGCCGTTAACTTATCATAAGTAGTAACCCACGACTTACGCGATTTCACTTCTTTTAATACAGCTTCTGCTTTTTTGGAATCTGTCCAGAAATTAGGATCTAAGGTTTTTTCTTCGAGTTCCTTTAACTCGTGATTTTTCTTATCGTAGTCAAAGAAAAACCTTCAGAGCGGCATGTCGTTCGTGAAGGTCCTTTAGTTGGTCTGTTGTAAACATGGGGTAAAGTTAATATTAATTATGAAACATTTTTGATGTATAATTTTTTTTGGTAATTATGCTCGCTATTTAAAAGCAACAGTGAAAAGACTTTTCCTAACATTTCATATGTTTAAATTATTGTTTTTTATTAGTCATATGGTTTAGCCAGTTTAATAATTTGTGTTTGTGTTTTGGTAAACATGGTATTTCATATGTTTAAATTATTGTTTTTAGTTGTCATAACTTGTCCCGAACTTGATTCGGGATGGTTTAGGCAGTTTAATAATTTGTGTTTTTGTTTAGGTAAACATGCCCATCTCTAAATTAAAAATAGGAGTTTTTTATTTCATTTGCTATTTTTACATTTTAAATTCTCAAATCAATTATGTTAATTATTGGTATATGCGGCGGAACAGGTTCAGGTAAAACTACTGTTGTAAATAAAATACTGGATATTCTTCCAGCAGATCATGTTGCTATATTATCTCAAGATTCTTATTACAAAGACAATTCAACTATCTCAATTGAAGAACGAAAATTTATAAATTTCGATCATCCAGATTCAATTGAGTTTGATTTACTTTACGACCACATAAACGAATTAAAAAACGGTAATAGTATCGAAAAACCTATTTATTCATACATTACTTGTACTCGTTCTTCTGAAACTATTCATATACCAAGTAAAGAAGTGATTATTATAGAAGGAATATTATTATTTTCGGATGAACGCATTAGAAATATTTGTAACGTTAAAGTTTTTGTTGATGCGCCTGCTGATGAACGTTTATTGCGTGTAATTAACCGCGATATTATAGAGAGAGGAAGAGAAATTGACCAAACCCTTGCAAGATATATTGAAACCGTAAAACCAATGCATGAACAGTTTATTGAACCTACAAAACGATTTGCTGACATCATTGTTCCCTTAGGTGGCGAAAACACAGTTGCTATAAATATTTTAGCATCAACTATTCGTCAAAAACTAGGAATAAATAAAGACCAGGATATTAATTCTATTTTCCATTAAATTAAAAAACTTTCGTTATAGATTGTTAACGAAAGTTTTTTAAGAAAAATATTAATCAACTAAACCAACTTCGAACTTAAATCTTCCCATTTGGTCATTTCAGTTTCCAACTCTTTTTTTAATTTATTATAAGCGTTAAAAAAATTTGGGTCTTTACTTAATTCATCATAAGTTGCAGGGACAGCTAATTTGGCATCTAAGTTTTTTATTTCTGATTCTAAACGTTCAATTTGCTCTTCCGACTTTTTAATTTGTGATGCGATTTGAGTTTGCTGTTTTTTCTTTTCTTGAGCTTCAAAATCAGAAGAAACTGCCACTTTTTTCTCAGCAACAGGAACAGCTTTTACGCCTGATTTATCAAGATCTAATTCGTTCAATCTTTCAACCTTACGAATTTCCATGAACTCTTTAATGTCGCATAAATGTTCCTTTACATGCCCATCTCTAAATTCAAATAAACGGTCGCACATGCCTGTCATAAAATCTCTATCATGACTAACCATTACCAATGTTCCTTCGTAATCAATTAAAGATTGCTTTAACACTTCTTTGGACTTAATATCCAAGTGATTAGTTGGCTCATCTAATAATAATAAATTGTAAGGCTCTAATAATAATTTACATAACGCTAAACGTCCACGTTCTCCTCCACTTAGTACTTTTACTTTCTTATCTATATCATCACCCCCAAACAAAAAAGAACCTAATAAGCTACGAACCTGTCTGCGAACATCACCAACCGCTAATTCATCAATCGTTTCAAAAACTGTTTTATCTAAATCAATTTTTTCTTCTTGATCCTGCTCAAAATAACCCATTAAAATATTATGACCTAACTGAATAGATCCATCATATTTAATTTTATCAGCAATCATTTTCATCATGGTTGATTTACCTTCACCATTCCTGCCAACTAATCCAATTTTCTCTCCCTTTGTAATGATAAAATTGGCGCCCGAAAAAATATGTTTATCGCCATATGTTTTACCGGCATTTTCGGCAGTAATTACAATTTTACCACTATGCGCAGGTGGTGGAAAACGAAAACGAACAGCAGCAGTATCCATATCGTCTACTTCTACTCTATCTAATCTGTCTAATTTTTTAATTAACGATTGAGCCATGGCTGATTTACTAGCCTTTGCTCTAAATTTATCAATCAACATTTCTGTTTGATCAATCATTTTTTGTTGATTTTTTTGAGCGTTCTCTTGTTGCTGTTTACGTTCTTGACGCAACACTAGATAATGCGAATAATTTGTTTTGTAATCGTATATTTTTTGGTTAACAATTTCAATTGTACGTTTTGTAACAGTATCTAAAAAGGTTTTATCGTGGCTTATTAAAACAACAGCACCCGGAAAAACTTCCATCACTTCTTCTAACCATTGTATTGCTTCAATATCTAGGTGATTGGTTGGCTCATCGAGCATTAATACATCTGGTTTTTGCAGTAATAATTTAGCTAATTCTATACGCATACGCCATCCACCGCTAAACTCAGAGGTTTGCATGTGAAACTGTTTACGTTGAAATCCTAAGCCTATTAATACTTTTTCAATTTCTTCCTCCGTATTATCAACGCCAATCATGTTTAAGCGTTCGTTAATGTCGGTTAAATCCTGAATCAAAACCATATACGCATCACTTTCGTAATCTGTACGAGTTTCTAATTGATGATTAATATCAACTAATTTAGCTTGCAATAATTTAATTTCCTCAAAGGCCGATTCAGTTTCTTCATAAACGGTACGTCCATGTTGATGAGTCATATCCTGAGGCAAATAACCAATTTTACAATCTTTAGGACGAGACACCTCTCCTTTGGTAGGTGTTTGAAAACCAGCTAAAATTTTAAGCATGGTACTTTTTCCTGCTCCATTTTTACCAGCTAATCCAATTCGATCTTTTGGATTAATTAAAAAAGAAACATTGTCGAATAAATCATACCCGCCAAACGAAACCGTAACACCATTAATAGAAACCATTGCAATTAATTATAAATTTTTAAGGGGCTAAAGATAGTGAAAATTAGCTGAATTAATGGGAAATGATTATTAAGTATTTATTATATTAGCTAACTTAAAATTTAAATAAAACAAAAAAATAAATTAAATAAAGCGTTTATTGAATATGATATAAATAATTCATTTAGCTTTAAAACAAATATGAATACTATAATTTTTAAACACTTTTAAATTACATGTAAATTTTTATGAGAAAAAATATTTTAGTATTCTTTATCTTTATTACTCTTTTTGGTTTTGGTAAACCTGAGGTTTCAAAAGATTCATTAATTCATTGTCTTGAAAAAGCCAAAAATGATAGTAATAAAGTAAATCTTCTACTTCAGATCTTTTTCATAATCAAAAATAATAATCCCACTGAGGCCTTGCAATTTGCCCAGCAAGCTGTTGCTTTAGGTGAAGAGCTAAATTTTAAAGTCATAAAATGCTATGATGAGTTGGGCTGGACTTATAAAGAATTATCGAATTATGAGAAAGCTTTAGAAATTTATTATAAAGCTGAAGCAATAGCTAAAACATATCAATCGCCTATTAAAGAAATTTCTTTAGCTAGAATAAATACAGGACTTGCCAGTGTTTATGGACGCTTAAAAAATTATGATTTAGCTATCAATAAAATTAAAAATTCAATAAAGTTTTATTCTATTTTAAATGATAAATCTGGTTTAGCATCAAATTATTTGAATTTTGGAAATTATTGTTACTATAAAAGTAATTATAGTGCCGCATTAACAAACTATAAAATATCAGAAGATTACCTTAATCAAATACATGATTCAGTTAGGTTGCCTATTTGTTATAATAGTATTGGCAGTATTTTATTTCAAATTAAAAATTATCAATCGGCGTTAGAATATTATATTAAATTTTATAACCACACTATAAAAAATAGTCCTGATGACGATAATAGTATTGCCGTTGCTAAACAAAACATGGGGCAAACTTACTTTGAATTAGGCGAAACCCAAAAAGCCATTGATTATACCTTAGAAGCTATTGCGTTATTTAAAAAACTAAATGATTTTGAAAATTTATATACAACTTATAAAAAAATAGCTACCTATTACTCTCACTTAGGAAATTTTGAAGTATCAAATAACTACTATGAGTTGTACGCTAATATAAAAGATTCGGTATTTAATGAAAATATGCAAAATACCATTCTTGAAATGTCTATTAAACATGAAAGTGAGCAAAAAGAAAAAGAGAATCAAGTATTAGTTTTAGAAAACCGAAATAAAAAACAATTAATTTATTTTGCCCTTGGTGGATGTTTGTTTTTAGTGATTATTTTGTTTTTTATTTTGAGAGGATATTACCTAAAGCAAAAATCATTAAAAAAAGAAAAAACACTCAATGAACTCAAATCACAATTTATAAGCACAGCCTCGCACGAATTTTTAACTCCATTAACAACAATTATCACATCTGCAGAACTTATTGAAAAATATTTAACTACTAATGAAATTGAGAAAAAATTAAATCACGTTAATAAAATAAAAACATCTGTATTGATTTTAAAATCAATTTTTAGTGACTTTTTAACTCAAGAGAAAATTAAATATGGTAAAATTAATAATGCGCCCCAACTAATTAATATTCAAGAGTGCGTTGATCAAATTATTACAGCAAATAATACCCATTTCGCAAACCATAATTTAATTTATACTCATACAGGAATTATTAAAGGAGCTTATTTGGATAAAACTATCTTTAGCACAATCATCACAAATTTAATAAGTAATGCCTGCAAATATTCGCCCATTGAAAGTGAAATAACGATTTTATCGAATCAGCAAGAAAACAGTATTTCAATTTCTATAAAAG
>CANHPI010000136.1 GCA_947462425.1 Bacteroidota bacterium | reverse complement strand
ATTCTTTCTCATCAATGCAATAACATATTTTTGCTCCATCAATATCGCCTTTAATCAAACCGGCTTCTTTTAACTCTTTTAAATGTTGAGATACTGTACTTTGAGATAGCGGTAATTCATCTACGATATCGCCGCACACGCAAGCTTGTTTTTTAATAAGTAGTTGCAATATAGCTACTCGAGCCGGATGAGCCAATGCTTTGGCGTATTTAGATATTTTATTATCCTTTACTGTAAACTCTTCTGATTTAGTTGTTCCCATATTAATCGTAAAATTACGATTAATATGTTATATATCAAAAAATTATTTCACATCAATAATAAATTGTTTTACGTCGGATGTGTCTCTGTATTTTATTAGTGCAAAATTAAGCGTTGCTTTTCCCTTTTCTAAGGTTTTAAAATTAAAATCAACACCTTTTTCATTACCTCTAAAAACAGAGCCGTAGTAATCCAAAACCTTATTATTAAATGAATTATTAATTTGCCACATGTAACCAGTTGTATGATTTTCGGGTAAACTAATTCTAAATTTTTCTCCTTTTTTAAAACTATTTTCTAACGGTGCAGTTTTGTCGGCTTGCTGATAAGAGCAACTCAATATTGTTAAACAAAATAATGTATTTAAATAAATGAATTTCATGATTTTATTTTGAAATATAGATTCTGAATTTATTAGCCTTAGCTATTTCAGAAATTGTAAATATAATGTACTATCTTGTTATTAGTTTAGTTTTACAAATTTTAACAGATATTTATTCTGTAAATTTATATTGGCATAGGATTTGAAAATAAAGATGTAATTAATTTATTTATAAAAAATGAAAACATTTAAACATATTACGATTATAGCATCAGCTGTTACGATTTCGTTGGCTTTATGTTCAGCCGGTTATTATGTTTCTAAAGAAGAAAAATTGGAGCAAATTATCCCAGAAAATAGTCCTTCTAAAGAATTACCTATAAATGCAAATGAAGCATTTAAGGAAGGGGAAGTTTTATCCTATAGATTACATTACGGCGTTATGGATGCCGGTGTTATTTTAATGGAAGTAAAGCCTGAAGTGATTGAAGTAGCAGGAAGAAAGGTGTATCATATTGTTGGAAATGGTTATACAAAAGGAACATTTGATTGGTTTTTTAAAGTGCGCGATAGATATGAAACATTTATTGATAAAGATGCCATGTTGCCCTGGATGTTTGTTCGTAGATGTGATGAAGGTGGATATATCATCAATCAAGATTATACATTTAACCATTACACCAATAAAGTTGATATTGGAGCTGGAGAAAAAATAGATATTCCTTCAGGAACACAAGATATGATTTCTGCATTTTATTCCGCACGTAATTTAGATTTAACTAATGCTAAAATTGGTGATGTATTCACAATCAATAGTATTGTCGATAAAGAAATTTGGCCTCTAAAAATCAGATATGTTGGAAAAGAAGCTATTACTTGTGATATTGGAAAGTTTAATTGTGTAAAATTCCGTCCGATAGTTCAAAAAGGTCGTATTTTTAAACATGAAGACGATTTAAATGTATGGTTAACCGATGATAAAAACCATGTACCTCTTCGTGCTCAAGCTAAGTTATTGGTGGGTTCTATTAAGTTAGATATTGTAAGTGTAAAAAATTTAGCAAATCCAACTTCTCAAATAAAGTAAGATATTACACTTTTTATTGATTTATTAAAGTAATTAAAAGGATATTGTGTTAATTAATATCCTTTTTCTATTTTTACCCTATGGAATTAAAAAAAGAAATTATTGATAGATTACATCAGCTTGAAGAAAAATATAGCCAAATGGGCCAAAGTCTTGAAAGTTATTTAGATGGTCTTTTATTATCAAACTATTTAACTTATTGGGATTATATTCAGGTTGAAACATTGTTAACCTTACAAAATCCTAAAACCGATTTTCCTGACGAAAAAATATTTATCATGTATCATCAAATTACAGAGTTGTATTTTAAACTCTCTTTGCATGAGATGGAACAGATTGGAAATAATGGTCCAAATATTTTACCAAATGGTCAAAATTTAGGATGGAAAGATAATTTAGATGTTGATTTTTTTGCAGAACGAATCACTCGCATCAATCGTTATTTTGAATCTCTTACTAAATCATTTGAAATTATGGTTGATGGGATGGAGAAGGAGCAATTTTTACGTTACCGCATGGCATTATTGCCGGCTAGTGGTTTTCAGAGCGCACAGTATCGGAAAATTGAAATTTGTGCTACTGATTTTTTTAATTTAGTTGATAAAGAAGTTAGGCCAAGTTTAGTTGGAAAAAATCCAAGTATTGAAGATATGTTTCAAAATATTTATTGGAACAAAGGCGCAACAGAATTAGCTACCGGTAAAAAAACATTGACGCTCAATCAGTTCGAGAAAAAGTATGGTGCTGAGTTTATAGCATTAGCTAAGGAATACCATACTAAAAATATGTGGTCAAAGTTTAAATCATTGTCTGTTGAGGATCAAAAAAATCCAAAATTGATTAATGCTTTAAAAGAATTGGATGTAAACGTAAATATTAATTGGCCTTTAATGCATTATAAAAGCGCTGTAAAATATTTGCAACAAAATACAGAAGATATTGCTGCAACTGGAGGAACAAATTGGCAAAAGTATTTACCTCCACGTTTTCAAAAACGTATATTTTACCCAGAAATATGGACAGAACAAGAACATGAAGACTGGGGAAAAGGTTGGGTAGAAACCAATGTATTTAGATCTAGAAAATAATTGGGCAATAAATCAATATTTAAATCGTTAAACAACCATACTTGAGAAAAATAATTACATACATCCTTTTTGCATCTAGTTTTTGTGCATTTGCACAAATTGGTGGCACAAAAACATTTAGTTTTTTAGATTTACCGATTCCGGCTAGATCTAATGGATTAGGCGGTGCTACAATGGCTATTTGGGATAAGGATGTGAATTTGGGTTACAGTAACCCAGCTTTACTAAATCCTAGTTGCTCCAAACAACTATCATTCAATTATGTAAATTTTGTTTCTGATTTAAATTATGGTAATTTTTTATATGCGCATCAATTTAAAAAATACGGAACATTTGGCGTTGGATTGCAATATTTTAATTACGGAAAGTTTGATGGCAGAGATGAATATGATGTTGAAACAGGTAAATTTAAAGCAGCAGATTATTCTTTAAACCTATCTTTTGCTAAAACGATTGATAAAGATAGTACGCTTTCATTGGGTGTGGCCTTAAAAACAATTTATTCTTATTACGATGTTTATTCATCCTTTGGCAATGCTGTAGATGTTGGATTAACTTACCATAACAAAAAGCAGTTAACTATTTCTTTGTTGGCAAAAAATTATGGAAGACAATGGAAACCATTTTCGGAAAGTGGACTTAAAGAAGTGTTGCCAAGTAACGTGCAAATTGGATTCAGTAAAAAAATAGCAAAAGCTCCTTTTAGAATAATATTGCTCTATGATCAATTATTAAAATGGGATTTAACTTATATTAATCCGCAGGATGCTTCTACCACAATCGACCCTTTTACCAATAAACCAATAGTAAAAACAGACAAGCAAATACGAAATGATAAAATAAAAACCGCACTTGATAAATTTAGCAGGCATTTAATTTTAGGAACAGAAGTATTAGTAGGTAAAAATTTCACATTGAGAATTGCTTATAACTTCAGAAAAGGTAAGGAATTGGCTCTATCTGATGTTAAAAAAGTGAATGGTTTATCTTTAGGCTTTGGTTTAAAAGTTTATAAATTTCATTTAGATTATGCTTACTCTAAATATGCCTTAACAGGCAATTCGCATACCATTGGTATAACAACCAATTTTAATTACTTCAATAAAAAGTAATTAATTATTTTTTTAAATCTATCAAACTAATACCTTAATTTTACCTCATGAAGGGTTTTAATGTTCGTGTATATGGTATTTTAGTTCATGAAAACAAGTTGTTGGTTTCTGACGAACATATCAAAGGTATGAATATTACCAAACTACCCGGCGGTGGTTTAGAATACGGCGAGGGTACTATTGAATGTGTTGTGAGAGAATTTAAGGAAGAGTTGGATTTAGATATTGAAGTAGTTTCTCATTTTTATACGACTGATTTTTTTGTCAATTCGGCATTTAGTTCAAATAATCAAGTGTTAAGCATTTATTATATAGTAAAGCCCAAAGAAGAATTTGATCCTGCAGCAGCTAAGTTTAAAATAACCAAAGAGTTATTTGATTTTGATAAAAAAATGGAAGGAGCTCAATCTATGAGATGGGTGGCGTTGGATAAAATTTCTGAAAACGACTTTACTTTTATTATTGATAAAAGAGTTGGTGAAATGCTATTTAATAGTTTAATGTAAATTATTTTAATTTTAATTCGTTTTCATCAGAATTTTCTTTCAAACTATTAGAAGTATTAATTGTGGGTAATTTCTCTGGTTTTACTTTTCTTTTCTTTGTTTTTTTACTAGGTGTAATTTCATTTTTTTCTTTTGCGATTTTAATAATTTTTGTTTTTTGATTAAGTTCAAAATTTCCCACATCATTAACTTTTGCGCTATCCATTGTTATAGTTGAGTCTGAAGAATCTATTGTCACTTCTGTCGGTTCAATACTATCTATTTTTACTGGAATTGTTACCGCTAGTTTGGGTTTAATAACTGGTTTAATAGAATGGATCGTTTTTTTAGTTTCTACCTTACTAACTACAAATGGAATCTCTTTTTCCACTGATTCTTTTTTCTTAAAATCAATAGCACTAAATAAAATAGCTGATAAACCACCAATGAAGACAATAAATATAATCGGAATAACTATTGAACGACTAATTCCAAAATTAATATTTGGAATATTGTTATTAATTTTGCGATTTGATTTTGAAATAGCGAGTTCGTCAAATTTTTGCCACAAAGCCTCATTATAATTTATCTCAGCATCTTTCAGCAAAATTCTAATTTTACGCTCATCTAATTCATAATTAAACTGGTTGCCCATCGTTATTTATTTTTAAATTTTTTTCAATTAACTTTTGTAAATTAAATCTCGCCTTCTCTAAATTCGATTTTATACTTTGCTCACTTGAATCTAATAATTCAGACGTTTGTAGTAGTGAGAAATTATCAATAACCTGTAAATTAAAAACTAATCTCTGCGAAGGAACTAATTCTTGTATAGATTTTAGTAAAATATCTTGATTAACGTTTTTTAAATCAATGAATTTACTATCTAAAAATAAATCGTATGTTCTTTCTATATATTCAACTGCTTTTACAGTGCTTGCCACGTAATATTCGTTTCTTATATTTTTGATGGATTTAACAATAAATGAAATGAATTCGTTTTTTACAAATTCATCTAATGCTACTACATCCTTAGATTTGAATTTATTTAATGAAGAATAAACGTGCGACAAACCATTCAGTAATATTTGTTCTGATTGAGTAGCATTTTTTGTGTATCGTAATGAAATGTAGCCGAGTTTACTGAAATAAGTATCGAAAAATTGTTTTTTCGCTGTTTTATCATTTTTAAGACATGCCAATATGAGTTCCGCTTGAGGCATAGTTTAGTTTATTGCTAATTTATACACAAATAATGGACGAATGGTTACATTTCAATTAAATAATTTTACTTTATCGTTATAGTTGATTGGATATTTCTTTTTTAAGTAAAATTTACCAACATTTAAATCTCCTGTAATCTCTATTTTTCCTATGTTATTTGTATTCAAAAGTTTGAGAGCATCAAAGGGATTCAAATCCTTTACATTTTTATTTAAAATAAATGAATACACTTTTTCAGATGTAGCGTCAATATATACGCGTTTATTGAGTTGCGCTTTGCCTAATCGAATCCCACTAAAAACAATATCAAATTCAGAAGGGTAAATTGAAAATCCAATGTTATTAGGATTATTTATTTTTAATTTAATTTCAACCTCAAGATTATCAGTTGTTAATTTATTAATGTATAAATCTTCAACATCTGTAACGTTAATTTCTTTATACTCTTTGCAAGAAAAAAGTAATAATGAGATAAAAAGAATATGGATTTTAAATTTCATAAAAGTTATAATTCAGGTGTAATAACAAGTTACAAATTAACAAAATAGTCTAGTAATAAAATTAGTTTTAGATTTTTTTGTGCTTTTTGTTTTTAATATAGTTACCTTCGAATTATATGCTATCTGTTTCCGAAAATAATTTTATTGTTTATAAATCTTCTGCCGGTAGTGGTAAAACGTTTACGTTGGTTAAGGAGTATTTAAAATTAGCATTATCTGATAAACATACTTTAGAGAAATCCTATAAAGGCATTTTAGCAATTACTTTTACTAATAAAGCTGCTTCAGAAATGAAGTGGCGAATTATAAAAGCACTTAAAGAGCTAAGTTTAGAATCTAATGAAATGCTGAGTTTGTTAATTTCATCAGAATTGAAAATTTCACAATTAGATTTGAAATCAAGGGCAGACATTGTATTGACGCATATTTTGCATCATTATTCGGATTTTTCTATTGGAACCATTGATAGTTTTACGCATCGTATTATTAGAACTTTTGCTTTGGATTTAAAACTGCCAATCAATTTTCAAATTGAAACAGACTCAGACGCAGTATTTAAAAAAGTAATTTCTTCGCTTATTAATAATTTAGGAAAGGATAAATTGATAACGGATTATTTAGTGCAGTTTTCATTAGCACAAATAGAAGATAATAAAAATTGGGATCCGGAGAAAACTTTAATCGATTTTATTAAGGAAATTAATAAAGAAGGAATTGGAGATTTAATTAATCAATTAAATAAATTTACAATTTCTGATTTTGAGGTGATTAAAAAACAATTAAAATCAGCTACTAAAGCACATGAAGATTTTTTAAAATCTCACGGAGAAAAAGCGTTAAAATTAATTAATGAAAAGCAATTAACAGCTAATGCTTTTGCTAGCGCCGGAGCTGGTATTTATAATTTTTTTGTAAAATTATCCACTTTAAAAGCTACTTCAGAAAGTGACTTATTTGGAGCAAATGTTCTTAATACATTAAATAACGATAAATGGCATGGTGGTAAGGCAAGCTTTGATGAAAAGACAGCGGTTGATTCTATTAAGGTTGATTTAGAGAAAATTGCCAAAGACGTATTAAAATATTTGCAGGTAAATGAACAGCGTTACAATGCATTTAAGTTGATTT
>CANHPI010000135.1 GCA_947462425.1 Bacteroidota bacterium | reverse complement strand
GTAGTCTTGTAAAAGATAATCGAGAAATTAAATTGTATTATAAACAAGAAGAAGGTAATCAACAAACCTTTGAATCTCAGTCTTGTTTGGTATTAATTATCGATAAGATTAATGATGGCCGAGTGATATTATACAAGAATTAAGTTCACGAGAACATACTGAATTACATTTCTTTTAATGGGTTGTACTCTAAAATCGAGGCTGTTTCTTTAGAATACGGTTAAAAGTTGGTTTCATTTGTTCATGAAACCAACTTTGAAACTAAAAAATGGAGCAAGTAGTGTTATATTTCTTTTTTTTGTAACCAACCAATTAATATGTTTAAATTTAATCGTAGATGTTAAAACTTACTTGCACTTTTTTACTGTTATTTTCGTACTCTATCTTTTCGCAGATACTTTCTAAAAAACAAGAAACATCCATTAGAAATACCATTTCTGCTCAATTTGGCGAGGCGCATGCACAAAGTTACATGTTGCATATGGGGGCTGCTCATTTCCAGTACTTAAATCGCGATACTTTGTTTAATCCTCATGGATTCAATTATGTATTTCGTTTAAAGGCTGATACGCTCGAGCGATTGGATCACTCTATGTTTCATGGCAGCGACAATAATCGATTTTTATTTACACATCATAATAATTTATATGCATTGGGCGGATATGGTTATTTTACAACCAATAATCATTTAAAATACTTTAATGCAAAACTTAAGGAATGGTGTTTTGTAAAAACCAAAGGAACTGTTCCTCCCTTTATTTTAGGGCCTGCGTATAAGCAAGGTAATTTTATATATTCCTTTAATAATTTTAAATCAGGTAATAATGTGGAACCTGATTCGCTGGATGCTAATGATTATAGACTAGATTTAGAAACCATGCAATGGCAACGTGTTATAAGTACTATGGAAAATCATACGTTTTTTTCGAAGCCTCAATTTATTTACACAAAAGATTATTTAGTGTTATTGAAAGATCTGAAGACCATGGTCATTGCGCCACACTTGAATAAATACATTGTCATAAGCAACGAAGATTTTGGCATTGGAACACTCAGTAAATTAAACTTAGTGGATGAGAATAAATGCACATTTAATCGTTTTAATGAAATACGATCAAGTAACGCGGTGTTAGACTTTGATAACATCTGGAAAGCAAATATTATTAAGGCAAAAGACATTGTTTGGAAAGTGCATGAACAAAGTAACACAAATGCCCTATTCATGATTATTATGGCTTGCATCATTGTTGCTAGTGCAATGGGCATTTATCGATATGTAAAACGAAAACCGAAACCAACCCTTAGCAACGTTACTGAGGCTGAGGAGCCAAAAGAATTAATTTTACAGCCTATACAAGCAAAAGTTGAATCGCACACCGACCATAAGGAGTTGAAGCGCATTGCACAACTATTTATTGACTTGAACGTTTCGGAAATCAATTGGGACGAAATGGATAAGATTTTAAACATCTCACACCTTGAAGGTGATAGCCGAAAGCTTCGCCGCCACCGTCTTTTAAAAGATTTTCCTGAAGGAATGATTACACGCAACAAAGCCGAAATAGACAAACGACGATTTATGTATTTAATAAACCGATCTATTTTAGAAAATTTTTACAACACTAAATTGTAAATCAAACCTACATTTTCATCTTCTTTTCTTCTTTTTATTGGTTTCATTAAGCTATGAAACCTATTATGAAACCATTACCAATTGACTTTCAGTTTTTTTAACGTTTGTTTTGTATATAATTTTTCTAAAAGAAAATTAGGAGGAACTCGAAAAGCCATAAGAGTAGAGTAGAATAAAATGTTAAGAGATATGAAAAAATTGAAAGTCCTGATTCCGGTTGTTTTATTCGTGTCAACTATTTTGATTGGTTGTGGCAGCAAAGTAACGGTTTGCCAATGTTTAAAAGATGATGGCTCGCACAAAGCTGAGTGTGATAAATTAGGTAATAGCATGTCTTCCTCAGAAATGAATAGAGAGATGGCGAAGTGTAAATAAATAAAAGTATAAATATTTAAAAACTAAAAATTATGAAAAAAGGAATTATTTTGGGATTCATGATGGCTGCTATTTCAATTTCAATTGTAAGTTGTGGGAATAGTTCTAGTAAATCTAAATCTAACGAAACTGAACAAACGCATACATGTGCAACGTGTGGCACAAGCTTCACGGGTTCTGGATATACAGATGTTTTTGGAGAAAAAGTTTGCTCTACAGGCTGCACTGGAAGATAATATAAATTAGTTTAAAATTAGGAGGAACTCGAAAAGCCATAAGAGTAGAGATTTTATTAAGTAAGATTAAGATTATGAAAACACTAAAAAAAATCATTCCAACTATATTAGTTTTAATTGAAATTATGATGCTTTGGTCTACTAGTTGGGGCCAACAAATGTTTGCAGGTGTTGCAACAGACAAAATTGGTTTCCCTTTTGAATGGGGGCCTGCACTTATATGTTGTATTGTGGTATTAATTTTTATTTGGCGTGGAAAAGATCACCCTTTGGCTAGCTTCTTATTAATCGGTTCATTTCTTTTGTTTTTAGTTCGCGCTAAAGTGTTCGGTGTTTCTGGTGTTGAAAGTCTAGATGATTACGGAGGAGTTACCATTGAAATGAGTTCAGGCTTTTGGGTAATGTTTGTAATGTCTTTTATTATGTTAATTGTTGACATAATTTTTGCAAGGATTTCAAATTCTGTTATCGATACTAATGCCGATGATAATGACACTCAAGTAAAAGACTAAAATTATAAAGCTAACTAATTTTTAAAATTCGCAACCAGTAACATGCATCCAGAAATTGAAAAACTAATCGAGCTCGCTTTAGCAGATGGACAAATCACAGAAAAAGAACGCGCTGTAATTATTAAAAAAGCAACTGAATTTGGAGTTGATCAAGATGAGGTTGAAATGACTTTAGATGCAAAATTACACCAATGGCAAGTTGCACAAACAAAACCTAGAAAAGAAAAAGTAGGTAATTTGAATACATGTCCTTCTTGCGGTTCAATCGTTAAATCTTTCCAAACAAAATGTACTGATTGTGAGCATGAGTTTAGAAATGTTCAAATTAATACGTCTATTAAAGATTTAATGATTGAACTTAAAAAAATTAATAAGAATAATTTTAATGATAGTATTGGAGGCATTGATGAAGAGGAATATTTGAAAGCTCGCGCTGAAGTAATCAGGAATTTTGCCATACCTTCCACAAAAGAGGATTTGATTGAATTTGCTACAAAAAGCATAGCTGAATTTAAAGAAAAAGAAATAGATTATGATGAGTTAAATAGTGCATGGGCAAGTAAGGCAGAGGAAGCAATAAGTAAGCTAATCGTTTTTTCAAATAATGATAGTTCATTAGGCTCTGTAATTTTACTACTTGAAAAAAATCTAATTATTAAGCAAAAAAGAAACAAAAGCAATTCAAGAAATAGATCATTAGGGTTAATTATTTTCATTCCTATTGTATTTTTTATAGGCTATTTGATGTACGCATTTATATTTTCATTATTTGGGAAATTATATTGGCCATTTAAATAAAAGTTTAATTAGATCACTTCAAAACATTTAAATTTTGAAAAAGAAATTCAATATGAACAAAAAATATAATTTCAATCAACACCGCCATAATTTCTCTATGTGGACTGCAGCGAGAGCTGTTCAAAGAAATTTTACAACTACAGAAAATATTGTTATCGCAATTGAAAATTCAGGATTAAGAGATTTTGTTGAATCTTTCAAAAACAAGTCAAAAGAAGAATTTAGTTTTTTTCACCTTCAATGTTCTAGTAAATTAATTAAATCGTTAAAGGACCAAAATTGCACGTATGGTATTGCGGCAAAAATTATAGCTATCTATTTAAAAACAGCATTGATTATATATAATAAAGGACAAAAATGCGATAATATTCACCCTCCATTGGATAGAATGCTAATAACAAACTTTATTGAATGTAATAAGATAAAAGAATACACCTATAAGCCTTGGACTAAGTTAAGTAAGAAAGATTATTGGGATTTAATTTCCTTGATTGAAAAATACCATGGCAAAATAGACTGGAGACTCGAGTGTTATTGGCAAGTTTTTAAGTAAACAAATTGATTCAAAAAAAAATATGAGCCCTGAAATTGAGAACCTAATGAACATGGCACTTGCTGATGGCGAAGTGACAGAAAAAGAAAGAGGAATAATTCTTCGCAAAGCAGAGGCATTAGGCGAAGATAAAGATGAAGTTGAGATGATTCTTGATGGAAAAATTGCTTTAATGATAAAAGAAACAATAACAACAAATAATATTCAGGAGTCTTCCAAATCATTAAAAGAAGGAGATTTAAAAAAGTGCCCATCTTGTGGCGCTCCGGTTAAATCATTTATTTCAAAATGTATTGATTGTGGACATGAATTTAGGGGTATTGAAGCCACTAGTTCAATCAATAAATTACATTTAGAATTGCAAAAGGGAGAATTAGAAGAAAGAAGTAAACCAAGAAGTTGGTCAGAAAAACTAGATGGTGAGCTAGCAGTGTCTAAATCTGTTGCTAATAGACATAAAGCTATTATTTCATCATTTCCAGTTCCTAATACTAAGGAGGATTTATTAGAATTTTTATCTATTGCTACTACAGAGGCATCTAAAAAGCTTGGATTTTTTATTAGCTCTGTTCATCCAGATGCAATCTTGAAAAACGCTTGGAAAGCTAAGTGTGCTCAATTAATCATTAAATCAAGGTTAACTTTTAATGATGATAGTAAAGTGTTAGTAGAAATTGAAAATTATGCAAAACAATTAGATATTAAATAAAAATATAATGGGACTATTCAGTAGTAAAAAAGAAGGTAGTATGATGGACACAATCCGTTGTGACGAACAGGATTTTCTAATATGGAAATGGAGACCAGTTGGTAATGAATTAAATACAACCAACAAAGAAAACGCCATTCGTTGGGGTAGTAGTTTGCGAGTAAAAGAAGGTGAGGTTGCTGCTTTTGTTTATAAGCAAAAGGATGGGACCATGCAAGACTTTATAGAAGGACCGCATGATGAAACTATTAAAACAGCAAACTTTCCAGTATTATCTAATATTGTAGGTTTAGCATTTGGGGGAGGTACGCCATTTCAGGCTGAAGTTTATTATATAAACTTGGCTGGTAATATTCAAGTAAGATTTGGTATTCCTTATTTTGATGTGTTTGATCCTCGCTTTTTAGATTTTGGAGTTCCAATTGCAGTTAGAGGCTCGATAACATTTAACATAACTGACTACAAAGGCTTCATCAAATTAAATCGATTAATAAACTTTGAACTTGAAACATTTAAATCTCAAATTAAAGATGCAGTTACAAAAAACATAAAAGGTGTGGTTGCCAATGTACCCGCAGATTTAAACTTACCTGTTGTTCAAATTGAAAGAAAAATTTTAGAGATTAATGATTGGGTTGGACAACGCATCAAATCGACTTTAGAATCAGACTTTGGAGTAAACATAAAGCGATTAGATATTTCTGATATAGAAATTGATAAAGAAACTGAAGGGTATAAAAAAGTACGAGAACTTACAGCAGACATAACAGAAAGATTAACAAAAACGCAAGCTAATGTTAGTGTAAATACTTTAGAAGCACAATCTGAAGTTAATATTAAAAATTTAGAGGACACTCAAAGAATTAATGCTGATAGTCTGGAAGAACAACTACGTATTCAAAGAGAAGAAATGCAGCGAATTCAAAAATTACAAACTGAATCTAATTTCTTTGAAACACATAAATTAAATATTCAAACGGACGCTCAAAAAGAAATTTTAACAAGCGCTGCTAATAGTTTAGGAGAAATGGGAACTATGAACCTTGGTGGCGGTTCTGGTGGCGGTATGAACCCTGCGGGCATGATGACAGGTATGATGATGGGCGGGGCCATGGGCAACCAAATGGCAGGTATGATGAATCAAATGGGCAACACCATGAATCCGCAAGCAACACCTAATAATCAAATACCTCCACCGCCTCCTGTTATACAATATTTATTATCGATAAACGGTCAACAAACAGGCCCGTTTAATATGCAACAATTACAACAAATGGTTATGAGTGGGCAATTAGTAAACAATACTTATGTTTGGAAACAAGGTATGCCAAATTGGGTAGAGGCTGGTAAGGTCATCGAATTACAAAGTCTTTTTAATGCAATGCCGCCTCCTCCGCCGATGCCGTAATTAATTAATTTTAAAATAAATAATATGAGCGACGACAACAATTTTAATTCAATAGAAAGAATGATGGAGTTTGGAATGAGCATGTCAGTAGCTCAGCAAATGATGCAAACCATGAATCATGCTATGAGTCAAATGCAAACACCACAATTTAAAAATGTAAATGTGCCTGTTCCTGTCGCAAAACAATTTTATGCCTTAGTAAATGAAATGCCCCAAGGTCCTTTTACCGAAAGCGAATTAACGAGCCATATTATTGCCGGGAGAGTACAACAATCTACGATGGTTTGGCTTCAAGGCATGCCAAGCTGGATGCCTGCTGAACAAGTAATGGATGTAAATAAATTATTTTCAATGCTACCTCCGCCAATTAAATAAGGAAATATAATTTCAAGGTTAATTTATTGATCTTGCCATTCTTTTTTTACTAATAATTCTCTGAGCCCAATTAAATTATAGAAAATGAAAATAAATAAATTTACCGCATTTCTTGCTTTTTGTTTAGCAACTTTAGTGAGTTATTTTTTATCAAGCTATCAAGAGATAAACAATAAATTCATTCTTGGTATTGGTTGCTTTGTTGGTCTTTTTATATCAAGTGTTTGCACACTAGCTCTTTCTTTTGATTATGGCAGAACAACAGTATTAACAAAAACTACATCATCAGTTTTTTTTATTTTGTACTTGGTTTCCCAAATTCTTTTCGCTAATCTAAGCTTTACACTTCCTGCATATTTACTCGTAAATGGTATTTTGATTATTTTTTTATTGATAGTTTTAAATAGTATTTCAAAATCAAAACATTAATTTTTTTAGTATTCCACAAAGCCCTAAACCGTTATATTAATATTTTCTTCAATGATGTGGCATAAAAAAAACGGAGGCCCTAAACACAAAGCCCCCGTTTCCACTCAACGTACACACTAAACAAAACTGTTATCCTAAATAGCCCGCTAATAATTTACTTCGTGAGGAGTGTTTTAAGCGGCG